>NZ_JAFLXF010000015.1:0-149942 GCF_019891575.1 Pseudomonas sp. MIS38 | reverse complement strand
AGCTCTCCCGTGAATCCATAATCGCCAAGATGCTTCAGGTCGCAGGACATCCAATTACAACTCGGTCTGCTCCCTCTCCCTCCGGGAGAGGCTAGGGTGATATTCAACACATACGTCGACCTGAAAGCTCTCCCGTGAATCCATAATCGCCAAGATGCTTCAGGTCGCAGGACATCCAATTACAACTCGGTCTGCTCCCTCTCCCTCCGGGAGAGGGCTGGGGTGAGGGCATCGATACTGGATCAGAAAGAGTCGCCAGGGATACGGACGAAACCTTCCATGAGGACGCGCGCACTGCGGCTCATGATGGCCTTTTTCACTACCCACTCACCGTTTTCCAGACTGGCCTCGGCGCCTACGCGCAGCGTCCCGGACGGATGGCCGAAGCGCACCGCGTTGCGTTCGACACCGCCCGCCGCGAGATTCACCAAAGTCCCGGAAATCGCCGCCGCCGTGCCGATTGCCACCGCCGCCGTCCCCATCATCGCGTGGTGCAATTTGCCCATCGACAACGCACGCACCAGCAGATCCACATCAGCGGCAGCAATCGCCTTGCCGCTGGACGCGATGTAATCCGCAGGCTTGGCGACAAACGCGACTTTCGGTGTGTGCTGTCGCTTGGCCGCTTCGTCCAGATTCGCAATCAGCCCCATGCGCAACGCACCGTAGGCGCGGATGGTTTCGAACATCTGCAGCGCTTTCGGGTCGCTGTTGATCGCGCTTTGCAGCTCGGTGCCGGTGTAGCCGATGTCTGCGGCGTTGACGAAAATCGTCGGGATCCCGGCGTTGATCATGGTCGCCTGGAACGTGCCGACACCCGGCACCTCCAACTGATCGATCAGGTTGCCGGTGGGGAACATCGAACCGCCGCCGCCCTCTTCTTCCGCCGCCGGGTCCATGAATTCGACCTGCACTTCGGCGGCCGGAAAGGTCACGCCGTCGAGTTCGAAATCACCGGTTTCCTGCACTTCGCCGTTGGTGATCGGCACGTGGGCGATAATGGTCTTGCCGATGTTGGCCTGCCACACGCGCACCACCGCCACGCCGTTGTGCGGAATGCGGCTGGCCTCCACCAGACCGTTGCTGATGGCGAACGAACCGACCGCTGCCGAGAGGTTGCCGCAATTACCGCTCCAGTCGACGAACGGCTTGTCGATGGAGACCTGACCGAACAGATAATCGACGTCGTGATCGGCCTTGCTGCTTTTCGACAGGATCACGGTTTTGCTGGTGCTCGAGGTGGCACCGCCCATGCCGTCGATCTGCTTGTCGTACGGGTCGGGGCTGCCGATCACCCGCAGCAGCAAGGCATCGCGGGCGGGGCCGGGAACCTGCGCGGCTTCGGGCAGATCCTTGAGGCTGAAGAACACGCCTTTGCTGGTACCGCCGCGCATGTAGGTGGCGGGGATTTTGATCTGCGGTGCGAAATTAGCTGCGTGAGCCATGATGCTCCTTAACCACAGGCGTGAGATGGCGATCTCACGCCTGTATCAGTAGATTTAAACGGCAACCGCCGACTCTTCGAGGAAGTCCTGGGCGAAGCGCTGCAACACGCCGCCGGCCTCGTAGATCGACACTTCTTCAGCGGTATCCAGACGGCAGGTTACCGGCACTTCTACGCGCTCGCCGTTGTTGCGGTGGATCACCAGCGTCAGGTCGGCGCGCGGGGTACGGGCGCCGATCACGTCGTAGGTTTCGCTGCCGTCGATGGCCAGCGTGTGACGGTCGGTGCCCGGTTTGAACTCCAGCGGCAACACGCCCATGCCCACCAGGTTGGTGCGGTGGATGCGCTCGAAACCTTCGGCGACGATCGCTTCGACACCTGCCAGACGCACGCCTTTGGCCGCCCAGTCGCGGGACGAACCCTGACCGTAATCGGCGCCGGCAATGATGATCAGCGGCTGCTTGCGCTCCATGTAGGTTTCGATGGCTTCCCACATGCGCATCACCTGGCCTTCCGGCTCGACCCGCGCCAGCGAGCCCTGCTTGACCTTGCCGTTTTCCTGAACCATTTCGTTGAACAGTTTCGGGTTGGCGAAGGTCGCGCGTTGCGCGGTCAAGTGGTCACCACGGTGCGTGGCGTAGGAGTTGAAGTCCTCTTCCGGCAGGCCCATTTTCGCCAGGTATTCACCGGCGGCGCTGTCGAGCATGATCGCGTTCGAGGGCGACAGGTGATCGGTGGTGATGTTGTCCGGCAGTACCGCCAGCGGGCGCATACCCTTCAGCGGCCGCGCGCCGGCCAGCGCGCCTTCCCAGTACGGCGGACGGCGGATATAGGTGCTCATTTCGCGCCAGTCGTACAGCGGCGCGACTTTCGGGCCGGTGTCTTCTTGGATGGCGAACATCGGAATGTAGACCTGCCGGAACTGCTCCGGCTTCACCGACGACTTCACCACCGCGTCGATTTCTTCGTCGCTCGGCCAGATGTCCTTCAGGCGGATTTCCTTGCCGTCGACCACGCCCAGCACATCTTTCTCGATGTCGAAACGGATGGTCCCGGCGATGGCGTACGCGACCACCAGCGGCGGCGACGCGAGGAACGCCTGTTTGGCGTACGGGTGAATGCGGCCGTCGAAGTTGCGGTTGCCGGAGAGCACGGCCGTCGCATACAGATCGCGGTCGATGATCTCCTGCTGGATCACCGGATCGAGGGCGCCGGACATGCCGTTGCAAGTGGTGCAGGCAAACGCGACGACGCCGAAACCGAGTTGCTCCAGCTCCGTGGTCAGCCCCGCCTCATCGAGATACAGCGCCACGGTTTTCGACCCCGGTGCCAGCGAGGATTTGACCCACGGCTTGCGGGTCAGGCCGAGCTTGTTGGCGTTGCGCGCCAGCAGACCGGCGGCGATCACGTTGCGCGGGTTACTGGTGTTGGTGCAACTGGTGATGGCCGCGATGATCACCGCGCCGTCGGGCATTTGCCCCGGCACGTCATCCCACTGCCCGGAGATGCCTTTGGCCGCCAGATCCGCTACCGCGACGCGGGCGTGCGGGTTGCTCGGACCGGCCATGTTGCGCACCACCGACGACAGATCGAAAGTCAGGCCACGCTCGTATTGCGCGCCTTTCAGGCTGTCGGCCCACAGGCCGTTGAGTCTGGCGTACTGCTCGACCAGTTGCACTTGCTGGTCTTCGCGACCGGTGAGTTTCAGGTAGTCGATGGTCTGCTGATCGATGTAGAACATCGCCGCGGTGGCGCCGTATTCCGGGGCCATGTTGGAGATGGTCGCGCGGTCGCCGAGGGTCAGCGCGGACGCGCCTTCGCCAAAGAACTCCAGCCAGGCGCCAACGACTTTCTGTTTGCGCAGGTATTCGGTCAGCGCCAGCACCATGTCGGTGGCGGTGATGCCGGGTTGCAGCTTGCCGGTCAGTTCGACGCCAACGCTCTCCGGCAGGCGCATCCACGAGGCGCGGCCGAGCATCACGCTCTCGGCTTCGAGGCCACCGACGCCGATGGCGATCACGCCCAGCGCATCGACGTGCGGGGTGTGGCTGTCGGTGCCGACACAGGTGTCGGGGAACGCCACACCGTCGCGCACCTGGATCACCGGAGACATTTTCTCCAGGTTGATCTGGTGCATGATGCCGTTGCCTGGCGGGATCACGTCGACGTTCTTGAAGGCTTTTTTGGTCCAGTTGATGAAGTGGAAACGGTCTTCGTTGCGCCGGTCTTCGATGGCGCGGTTCTTCTCGAACGCCTGCTTGTCGAAACCGCCCGCTTCCACCGCCAGCGAGTGGTCGACGATCAGTTGCGTCGGCACCACCGGGTTGACCTGCGCCGGGTCACCGCCCTGCAGGGCGATCGCGTCACGCAGGCCGGCGAGGTCGACCAGTGCGGTCTGGCCGAGAATGTCGTGGCACACGACACGCGCCGGAAACCACGGGAAGTCGAGGTCGCGTTTGCGCTCGATCAGTTGTTTCAGCGAATCGCTGAGCGTGGCCGGGTCGCAGCGACGCACGAGGTTTTCCGCCAGCACGCGGGAGGTGTACGGCAGGGTGTCGTAGCTGCCGGGCTGAATCGCCTCGACCGCCGCACGGACGTCGAAATAATCCAGGGAACTGCCGGGCAGGTTTTTGCGGAATGCTGTGTTCATCGGGTCAGGACTCGGGTCACGGTAGTTTCAAAGGGTGGGCAGACGCCCGACTCAAGATTCACACCGTCCCTTGTAGGAGTGAGCCTGCTCGCGATAGCGGTAGATCAGTCGACATCAATGGTGAATGTCAGTCCGTCATCGCGAGCAGGCTCACTCCTACAGGGATTTGTGGTGGCTTCAAGGATCGGGTCAGCTCACCATTCAGCGACGTTCGATTGGCACGAACTTGCGCTGCTCAACGCCGATGTACTCGGCGCTTGGACGGATGATGCGGTTGTTGGCGCGCTGTTCGAACACGTGCGCGGCCCAGCCGGTCAGGCGCGAGCAGACGAAGATCGGCGTGAACAGCTTGGTCGGGATGCCCATGAAGTGGTACGCCGAGGCATGGTAGAAGTCGGCGTTGGGGAACAGTTTTTTCTGCTCCCACATGGTCTTGTCGATGGCTTCGGAGACCGGGAACAGCACCTTGTCACCGACTTCGTCGGCGAGTTTTTTCGACCAGCCCTTGATCACCTCGTTACGCGGATCGCTGTCCTTATAGATCGCGTGGCCGAAGCCCATGATCTTGTCCTTGCGCTCGAGCATGCCGAGGGTGCCTTTGATCGCCTCTTGCGGCGACGAGAAGCGCTCGATCATTTCCATTGCCGCCTCGTTGGCGCCGCCATGCAGCGGGCCACGCAGCGAACCGATAGCCGCCGTGACGCAGGAATACAGGTCGGACAGGGTCGATGCGCAAACGCGAGCGGTAAACGTCGAGGCGTTGAATTCGTGCTCGGCGTAAAGGATCAGCGACACGTTCATCACTTTGACGTGCAGTTCGCTCGGCTTCTTGTCGTGCAGCAGGTGCAGGAAGTGGCCGCCAATCGTAGGTTCGTCGCTGACGCAGTTGATGCGCTTGCCGTCGTGGCTGAAGCGATACCAGTAGCACATGATCGCCGGGAATGCGGCCAGCAGACGGTCAGTCTTGTCGCGCTGTTCGGAGAAGTCTTTCTCCGGCTCGAGGTTGCCGAGGAACGAGCAACCGGTGCGCATCACGTCCATCGGATGGGCGTCAGCGGGGATGCGTTCGAGCACTTCTTTCAGTGCTTGCGGCAGGTCGCGCAGCTTGCTCAGCTTTTGCTGGTAGGCGTCAAGTTGTGCCTGGGTCGGCACCTCACCGTACAGCAGCAGGTAAGCCACTTCTTCGAACTGCGCGTCTGCTGCCAGTTCACGCACGTCGTAGCCGCGATAGGTCAGCCCGGCACCGGCCTGGCCCACGGTGGACAGTGCGGTTTGCCCGGCAACCTGGCCACGGAGCCCGGCGCCACTGAGTACTTTTGCTTCGGCCATTGCTGTCTCCAATCTTCTTGAATTTGTAGGGGAAACGTGTGGGAGCGGGCTTGCTCGCGAAAGCGCTGGATCAGTCGACATCAATGTTGGATATCAGTCCGTCTTCGCGAGCAAGCCCGCTCCCACAGGGTTTAATTCAGCCTTTCTTCTGTGCAAACAACGCATCGAGCTTCTGCTCGAACGTGTGGTAATCGATGCGATCGTAAAGCTCCATGCGCGTCTGCATGGTGTCGATGACATTCTGCTGGGTGCCGTCGCGGCGGATCGCGGTGTAGACGTTTTCCGCTGCCTTGTTCATCGCGCGGAACGCCGACAACGGGTACAGCACCAGCGACACATCCGCCCCTGCAAGCTGCTCGGTGGTGTACAGCGGTGTCGAGCCGAACTCGGTGATGTTGGCGAGGATCGGCGCCTTTACCCGGTTGGCGAACAGCTTGTACATCTCCAGCTCGGTGATGGCTTCCGGGAAGATCATGTCGGCGCCGGCCTCGATGCACGCCGCGGCGCGATCCAGTGCCGACTCCAGACCTTCCACCGCCAGCGCGTCAGTACGCGCCATGATCACGAAGCTGTCGTCGGTACGGGCATCGACGGCGGCTTTGATGCGGTCGACCATTTCCTGCTGGCTGACGATTTCCTTGTTCGGACGGTGGCCGCAACGCTTGGCGCCGACCTGGTCCTCGATGTGAATCGCCGCCGCGCCGAACTTGATCATCGACTTCACGGTGCGCGCCACGTTGAACGCCGACGAGCCGAAACCGGTGTCGACGTCCACCAGCAGCGGCAGGTCGCAGACGTCAGTGATGCGCCGCACGTCGGTCAGCACGTCATCCAGGCCGGTGATGCCCAGGTCCGGCACGCCGAGCGAGCCTGCGGCCACCCCGCCACCGGACAGGTAGATCGCCTTGAAACCGGCACGCTTGGCCAGCAGCGCGTGGTTGGCGTTGATCGCGCCGACCACCTGCAATGGATGCTCGCTGGCGACCGCATCGCGGAAACGCTGGCCTGGAGTGTTCTGCTTGGAACTCATGACTCACCTCGTTCAGTGGCTGTCTTATTGTCGGCGCCGTCCTGGTAATGACGGGCGATGTTGCGTTTCGAGGCGCCGATGTGACGGCGCATCAACAATTCCGCGAGTTCACCGTCACGGTCGGCGATGGCATCGAGAATCCGGTGGTGTTCGGCGAAGGCCTGACGCGGGCGGTTGGGCGTGGTGGAAAACTGGATGCGGTACATGCGCACCAGTTGGTACAGCTCGCCGCAAAGCATTTGCGTCAGCGTGCGATTGCCGCTGCCCTGGATGATCCGGTAGTGAAAGTCGAAATCGCCTTCCTGCTGGTAATAGCCGACGCCAGCCTGGAACGCCGCGTCGCGCTCGTGGGTTTCCAGCACCCGGCGCAGTTCGTCGATTTCTTCGACGCTCATGCGCTCGGCCGCCAGCCGGCAGGCCATACCTTCAAGGGATTCGCGGATTTCGTAGAGTTCGAGCAATTCGGCGTGGCTGAGCGACACCACCCGCGCGCCGACATGCGGTACGCGCACCAGCAGTCGCTGACCTTCAAGCCGATGAATGGCCTCGCGCAGCGGCCCGCGACTGATGCCATAAGTGCGCGCCAGCTCGGGTTCGGAGATCTTGCTGCCTGGGGCGATCTCGCCTTTGACGATGGCCGCCTGGATGCGCCGGAAGACGTTTTCCGAGAGCGTCTCGGAATCCTCGCCGCTGATGACCGGGGGATCGAGTTGATCCAGCATGATTGTCGACACCTTCAAATCCAATGCAGCAAAAACTAGCCAATTAGCCGGCACCAGTCAAAGGATAAATGGATATTGTCGACAATCGTCTAATAAACCGAAAAGATCGCAGCCTTCGGCAGCTCCTACAGAATGTACGCGAATCCTTTGTAGGAGCTGCCGCAGGCTGCGATCTTTTGATCTTTTATAGACCGGCCCCAGCGCTGGCGCCATAAAACCACCGTGCTAGAATGCCGCCCGCATTTGCTGGCCATTTGTACGGCTTGTCATAAAAAGCTGATAGGCACACGAAGGAGCTTGCGCAGTATTGCCAGGAACCTGAACCGAAAACGGAACGCTGCGCACCAGGATTTATGAGACTCAAGCCCTTCCCCACATTTTTTGCGCTGTTTTGCCTGCCCGGCCTCGCCGCGGCGGGGGAAAAAACCGTGTACGGCCTCAACGAATACGCATCGCTTGACGGCATCAATCTGCAAGTCGCGGCCAAACTCGACACTGGCGCCAAGACCGCCTCACTGAGTGCCCGCGACATCAAACGCTTCAAACGCAACGGCGAGTCCTGGGTGCGTTTCTACCTGGCGATCGACGCGGCGCATTCGCACCCGATCGAGCGGCCGCTGGCCCGGGTCAGCAAGATCAAACGCCGCGCCGGCGACTACGACCCGGAAGAAGGTAAAAAGTACACCGCGCGCCCGGTGATCGAGCTGGATATCTGCATGGGCACGGCGTTGCGCAGCATCGAAGTGAACCTGACCGACCGAAGTGCGTTCCAATACCCGCTTTTGATCGGCTCCGAAGCCTTGAAACGCTTCGACGCGCTGGTCGACCCCAGTCTTAAATACGCTGCCGGCAAACCTGCCTGCACCATCGCCGCTCATACCGCCGAGTAATTTCCATGCGTTCTCTAACCTTCCACCTGAAAATCCTGATCACCATTCTGGTGCTCCTGGGCGTTTCGGTTACGGCCTATCAGATTTTCGTGCTCGGCATCCCGGTGACCGAAGACGCTACCGACGACTTGTGGAACATCGACGCCAAAGTCGAGTTCGTCGCCAGCACCAAGGACCCGGTGAAGGTCCAGATGTTCGTGCCACCCCTGAGCCGCGATTACGTCAGCCTCAACGAAAGCTTTATCTCCAATAACTACGGCGTGGCGGTCAACCGTGTCGACGGCAACCGCAAGGTCACCTGGTCGGCGCGCCGGGCCAAGGGCAACCAGACCCTTTATTACCGTCTGGTGCTGACCAAGCGCTACACCGCGGAAAAATCCAAGATCAAAGGCCCGACCTTCCGCGACAGCATCGCCATCGAAGGCCCGGAAAAAATCGCCGCCGAAGCCCTGCTCGCGCCGATCCGCCAGCACTCGGCCGACGTCGAAACCTTCATCGGCGAAGCGATCAAACGCGTCAACAACGCCAACGATGACAACGTCAAACTGCTGCTGGCCGGCGACCCGTCGACGCCGCATAAGGCGAAGATCGTCGAACTGCTGCTGTCGATCGCTCACGTGCCGGTGGAAAAAGTCCACACCATCCGCCTCGTCGCCGATCAACCGCAAACCCCGGAACTGTGGCTGCGCAGTTTCAACGGCAACGACTGGCTGTACTTCAACCCGGAAACCGGCGAACAAGGCCTGCCGACCGACCGCCTGCTGTGGTGGACCGGTGATGAAAACCTGATCACCATCGAGGGCGCGAAGAAAGCCAACGTGACCTTCAGCCTGAACAACAGCGAGATGAACGCGATTCGTCTGGCCAAGCTGACCGACGAAAACACCGACGCCAACTTCCTCGAATACTCGCTGTACGGCCTGCCGCTGCAGACCCAGCAAACGTTCATGATCATGGTGATGATCCCGATCGGCGTGCTGGTGATCCTGATCCTGCGCAACCTGATCGGCCTGCAGACCCTCGGCACCTTTACCCCGGTGCTGATCGCCCTGGCCTTCCGCGAAACGCAACTGGGCTTCGGCATCCTGCTATTTACCGTGATCACGGCGCTGGGCCTGTCATTACGCTCGTATCTGGAACATTTGAAGCTGCAGATGCTGCCGCGCCTGTCGGTAGTGTTGACCTTCGTGGTGGTGCTGATTGCCGCCATCAGTCTGTTCAGCCATAAACTCGGCCTGGAGCGCGGTTTGTCGGTGGCGCTGTTCCCGATGGTGATTCTGACCATGACCATCGAACGCCTGTCGATCACCTGGGAAGAACGTGGCGCCAGCCATGCCATGAAAGTGGCGATCGGCACCCTGTTCGCCGCCTCGCTGGCACACCTGATCATGACCGTGCCGGAGCTGGTGTACTTCGTGTTCACCTTCCCGGCGATCCTGCTGATTCTGGTCGGTTTCATGCTGGCGATGGGGCGTTATCGCGGTTATCGCCTGACCGAACTGGTGCGCTTCAAGGCTTTCCTGAAGAAGGCTGACGCCTGATGTTCGGTTTCTGGAAGACCTGGAAGGCGCTGGAGGCGCGGGGCATCATGGGCATCAATCGGCGTAACGCCGACTACGTGCTCAAATACAACAAGCGCAGCCTGTACCCGATCGTCGATGACAAGATCATCACCAAGGAGCGCGCCATCGCTGCCGGCATTCATGTGCCGGAGCTGTACGGCGTGATCTCCACGGAGAAGGAAATCGACAAGCTCGACGCGATCATCGGCGGGCACAACGACTTCGTGATCAAGCCCGCCCAGGGCGCCGGCGGTGACGGCATCATCGTCATCGCCGACCGCTTCGAGGGCCGCTATCGCACGGTCTCGGGCAAGATCCTTGCCCATGAAGAACTCGAACACCACATCTCGAGCATCCTCACCGGCCTGTATTCGCTGGGCGGTCACCGCGACCGCGCACTGATCGAATACCGGGTGACTCCGGACCAGATCTTCAAGAGCATCAGCTACGAAGGCGTGCCGGACATCCGCATCATCGTGCTGATGGGCTATCCGGTGATGGCCATGCTGCGCCTGCCGACCCGTCAGTCCGGCGGCAAGGCCAACCTGCACCAGGGCGCCATCGGCGTCGGTGTCGACCTCGCCACCGGCCTGACCCTGCGCGGTACCTGGCTGAACAACATCATCAACAAACACCCCGACACCACCAACGCGGTGGACGGCGTGCAACTGCCCTACTGGGACGGCTTCATGAAACTCGCCGCCGGCTGTTATGAGCTGTGCGGCCTGGGTTACATCGGCGTGGACATGGTGCTGGACCAGGAGAAAGGCCCGCTGATTCTCGAGCTGAATGCGCGACCGGGGCTGAATATCCAGATTGCCAACGATTGCGGGCTGACCCAGCGTACGCACGCGGTCGAGGCGCATCTGGAAGAGCTGAAGGCGCGTGGGGTGACGGAGTCAGTTGAAGAACGGGTGGCGTTTACTCAGGAGATGTTTGGGCATATTCCGGCGGTCGAGGGCTGAAGCTGAAAAGCTGAAGAGCCCCTCACCCTAGCCCTCTCCCGGAGGGAGAGGGGACTGACCGTGTTGGATGCTCGAAGTACATCGACCTGCAAGTTCGAGTCGAACTCAGAACTTGAAAAGCATGAAGATCCGCCCCCTTTCCCCCTCGCCCCCTTGGGGGAGAGGGCTGGGGTGAGGGGGTAGCTTTTGATTTTGATCTGGCAGCCGAGAGGACTACAATCCCCACCCCGCCTCGATGGCCGATCTGCCCCGCCCATGTTGACCTGTTCCGTACACCCGCTGCCCTACCGCGCCAACCCCGCCGACTACTTCGCGGCCATCCGCCATGCACCCGGCGCCGTGCTGCTCGACAGCGGCCGGCCGAGCGCCGACCGTGGCCGTTATGATCTGCTCAGCGCCTGGCCGCTGGAACAACTGGCGGTGTTGCCCGACGAAAGCGGCAGCGTTTTCCTGCAACGCCTGCGTGATAATCTGAGCCGTCTGGGCGAGGCGCAGTTGCCTGGCGAATATGACCTGCCATTCGCCGGCGGCCTGATCGGCTACCTGAGCTACGACTTTGGCCGGCATCTGGAACACCTGCCGAGCCAGGCCCGGGATGATCTGCAATTGCCCGACGCGCGGTTCGGCCTGTACGACTGGGCGCTGATCAGCGATCACCAGACCGCCACCAGCCAACTGGTGTTTCACCCGTCACTGGCCGACAGCGAGCGGCAACGGGTGATCGCGCTGTTCAGCCAACCGACTTCAGCGCCGCTGACGCCGTTCAAGCTGGACACGCCGATGACCGCCGATCTGTCGGCCGATGACTATCGCCAGGCGCTGGAACGCATTCATCAATACATCCAGGCCGGCGACTGCTATCAGGTCAACTTCGCCCAGCGTTTCCGCGCACCGTGTCAGGGCGATCCGTGGCTGGCCTATTGCGCGTTGCGCGAGGCCTGCCCGACGCCGTTTTCCGGTTTTCAGAGCCTGCCCGACGGCGACGCGGTGTTGAGCCTGTCGCCGGAGCGCTTCGTCAAAGTCAGCCAGCGCCAAGTGGAAACCCGCCCGATCAAGGGCACCCGCCCGCGTGGCCTGACGCCGGCCGAAGACGCCGCCAACGCCGCCGAACTGCTGGCCAGCCCCAAGGATCGCGCGGAAAACCTGATGATCGTCGACCTGCTGCGCAACGACCTCGGCCGCACCTGCCGGATTGGTTCGGTGCGAGTGCCAGAGCTGTTCAGCCTGGAAAGCTATCCGAATGTGCATCACCTGGTCAGCAGCGTGACCGGTGAACTGGCCGAGGATCGCGATGCGCTGGATCTGATTGCTGGCAGCTTCCCCGGCGGCTCGATCACCGGCGCACCGAAGATCCGTGCGATGCAGATCATCGACGAACTGGAACCGACCCGGCGCGGTTTGTATTGCGGTTCGTTGCTGTACCTGGACGTACGCGGCGAGATGGACAGTTCCATCGCGATTCGCAGTCTGTTGGTCAAGGATGGGCAGGTGTGCTGCTGGGGTGGCGGCGGGATCGTGGCCGACTCGGACTGGCAGGCGGAGTATCAGGAGTCGATTACCAAGGTCAGAATCCTCCTCGATACCCTGCAAAACCTATAACTTTTTGTGGCGAGGGAGCTTGCTCCCGCTGGAGTGCGAAGCGCTCCCCAAAATCTTACGACTGCTGCGCAGCCGAGCGGGAGCAAGCTCCCTCGCCACAATGTTGTAATTACAAACTCAAATCCCGGTTTGAGGCTTTGAGGAATTCCTGCTTCAACTCGACAAACGTATGCACCGCCGGAAACTGCGGAAACTCGCGAATCACGTTGTCCGGCGCATGGAACAGAATCCCCGCGTCCGCCTCGCCCAGCATGCTCGTGTCGTTATACGAATCCCCCGCCGCAATTACCCGGTAGTACAGGCTCTTGAACGCCAGCACCGACTGACGCTTGGGATCTTTCTGACGCAATTGATAGCTGGTCACTCGCCCGCTGTCGTCCGTGATCAGGCGATGGCAGAGCAAGGTCGGGAAGCCCAGTTGCCGCATCAGCGGCTGGGAAAATTCGTAGAAGGTGTCCGAGAGAATCACCACCTGGAAGCGCTCGCGCAGCCAGTCGACGAACTCCACCGCGCCGTCCAGCGGCTTGAGGGTAGCGATCACTTCCTGAATGTCCGAGAGCTTCAGGCCGTGCTCGTCGAGGATGCGCAGGCGCTGCTGCATCAGTACGTCGTAATCGGGAATGTCCCGGGTGGTGGCCTTGAGGGATTCGATTCCGGTTTTTTCGGCGAAGGCGATCCAGATTTCCGGCACCAGTACCCCTTCAAGATCCAGGCAAGCAATTTCCACAAGACACTCCCGTTTGTAGTGATTATTGAGTCGAGCGAGCCCGAACTCTAGCGACTCCCCCGCCACCGCGCAACGCAGCGGGCACACCCTACTCCGCCGCTTTTTGTTACCATCGCCGCCATATAGAGCGCCCAGCGCCACCGACCTGTAGGAAGCCGCCCTGATGAGCCCAACGTTCGATGTCGTGGAACTCGCCACGACCTATGCCAACAAATCCGCCCAGGACATCCTGAAACTCGCGTTCGCCGAGTTCGGTGACGAGCTGTGGATATCTTTCAGTGGTGCCGAGGATGTGGTGCTGGTGGACATGGCCTGGAAGCTGAACAAGAACGTCAAGGTGTTCAGCCTCGACACCGGCCGCCTGCACCCGGAAACCTATCGCTTCATCGATCAGGTGCGCGAGCACTACAAGATCGATATCGAACTGGTGTCGCCGGACTACACGAAGCTGGAACCGTTCGTGAAGGAAAAAGGCCTGTTCAGCTTCTATAAGGACGGCCATGGCGAATGCTGCGGCATCCGCAAGATCGAACCGCTGCGCCGCAAACTGTCCGGCGTCAAAGCCTGGGCCACCGGCCAGCGCCGCGATCAGAGCCCGGGCACCCGCAGCGCCGTGGCGGTGCTGGAAATCGACACCGCGTTTTCCACGCCCGAACGCACCCTGTACAAGTTCAACCCGCTGGCGCAGATGACCAGCGAAGAGATCTGGGGTTACATCCGCATGCTCGAACTGCCGTACAACAGCCTGCATGAACGCGGCTTTATCAGCATCGGCTGCGAACCATGCACCCGCCCGGTGCTGCCGAACCAGCACGAGCGCGAAGGCCGCTGGTGGTGGGAAGAAGCGACGCAGAAAGAGTGCGGGCTGCATGCGGGGAATATCATCAGCAAGGCGTAAATATCGCCCCAATGATGTCCCCCCCTGTGGGAGCGGGCTTGCTCGCGAAAGCGGTCTGTCAGTCAGCGAATTTGTTGACTGGGAAGATGCCTTCGCGAGCAAGCCCGCTCCCACATTTGCTTCGTGGTGCCATGAAAAAAAATGTGTACACACGAATGTCACCATCGGTGCCATTTATGTGTGCACTTTTTGCTTTCACGCCCTGAAAAGTTACATCCCTGCTGAATTCCCCTGCGCTCTGCCACCTCCGAAAAATCCCCCGCAAAAAATAAATACCTGTTCAATCGGTCAATTTATAACCAATTATTTTCAAACACTTAGCGCTCATCGATAACTTTTCGAAATGAGCACAGCGCTCCATAGATCGCTGACTGGCACAGATCTGGCTTTGGTGCATACATGTTTTGTATACAAAACTGCAAAACATCAATCCACACTTTCGATCCGCAAGCCTGAAGCGCCCTATCCCGTACAGGCTGCAGATGCCCCGTAACCAGTGATGTCTGCTGGCCGCGACGAAGATTTGTCGAGCACTGAGCTCATGCACAGTCATCGCGGCCCCGCCCATCAGGAGCCTGCCGGAATGCGTACAAGTCTCTCCAACAACATCGCGCTGAATCTGCCCGCCTCTGCCCTCGACCAGCCATTGCCCGACGCGGGTCTGGCTCAACCGTTACAACTCAGCCCGCGCCTGCACAACAGCGACCTGGCACCGACCCGCGCCGAAGGTCGGCGCTGGGGCAAATACAGCATCTTCGCCCTGTGGACCAACGATGTGCACAACATCGCCAACTACTCGTTCGCCATCGGGCTGTATGCGTTGGGCCTGGGGGGCTGGCAGATTCTGCTGTCGCTGGGGATCGGCGCGGCGCTGGTGTACTTCTTCATGAACCTGTCCGGCTACATGGGGCAGAAAACCGGGGTGCCGTTTCCGGTGATCAGCCGGATCAGTTTCGGCATCCACGGCGCGCAGATTCCGGCGTTGATTCGCGCGGTGATCGCCATCGCCTGGTTCGGCATTCAGACGTATCTGGCGTCGGTGGTGTTTCGCGTGCTGCTGACGGCGATTCACCCCGGTTTCGCCGATTACGACCACAACTCGATTCTCGGCCTGTCGACGCTGGGCTGGGTGTGCTTCGTAGCGATCTGGTTCGTGCAGCTGGCGATTCTCGCCTACGGCATGGAAATGGTTCGCCGTTACGAGGCTTTTGCCGGCCCGGTGATTCTGCTGACCGTCGCCGCCCTCGCCGCGTGGATGTACACCCAGGCCAACGCGACCATTGCCTGGTCGATCCGCGAACCGCTGAGCGGTGGCGAAATGTGGCGCAACATCTTTGCCGGCGGCGCCTTGTGGCTGGCGATCTACGGCACGCTGATCCTGAATTTCTGTGACTTTGCGCGTTCTTCGCCGTGCCGCAAGACCATCAAGGTCGGCAATTTCTGGGGCCTGCCGGTGAACATACTGGTATTCGCCGCCATCACCGTCCTGCTCTGCGGTGCGCAATTTCAGATCAACGGGCGGATCATCGAAAGCCCGACCGAAATCATCGCTTCGATCCCCAACACGTTTTTCCTGGTACTGGGTTGCCTGGCGTTCCTGATCGTCACCGTGGCGGTGAACATCATGGCCAACTTCGTCGCCCCGGCGTTCGTCCTCAGCAACCTGGCGCCGAAGTACCTGACCTTCCGCCGCGCCGGGCTGATCAGCGCGACCATCGCCGTGCTGATCCTGCCGTGGAACCTCTACAACAGCCCACTGGTGATCGTGTACTTCCTCTCCGGCCTCGGCGCCCTGCTCGGCCCGCTGTACGGGGTGATCATGGTCGACTACTGGCTGATCCGCAGAGGCCGGATCAACGTCCCGCAGTTGTACAGCGAAGACCCCAACGGCGCCTATTACTACAGCCACGGAGTGAATTTCCGCGCGGTGGCGGCGTTCATTCCGGCAGCGCTGATCGCCATTGTCCTGGCGCTGGTGCCGGGCTTCCACAGCATCTCGCCGTTCTCCTGGCTGGTGGGCGCCGGCATTGCCGCGATGCTCTACCTGATCATCGCCAAACGTCAGCCGCACTACGCCGACGTCAGCGGCGAATCGATCGCCGTCGACAACGTCAGCCATTAACTTCCTTGCGGCCCGGGTTTGGGCCGCTGAACTGCCCGCAATAAGGACTTCCCATGCGTATTCTTGTGGTCAACGTCAACACCACCGAATCCATCACCCAGGCCATCGCCCGCTCGGCGCAGGCCGTCGCGTCTGCCGGTACGGAGATCGTCGGCCTGACACCGTTCTTCGGCGCCGACTCGGTGGAAGGCAATTTTGAAAGTTATCTGGCGGCCATCGCCGTGATGGACAGGGTGATGTCCTATGACCAACCGTTCGACGCGGTGATTCAGGCCGGCTATGGCGAGCACGGCCGCGAAGGTTTGCAGGAACTGCTCAACGTACCGGTGGTGGACATCACCGACGCCGCCGCCAGCACCGCGATGTTTCTCGGCCACGCCTACTCGGTGGTGACCACGCTGGATCGCACCGTGCCGCTGATCGAAGATCGGCTGAAACTTTCGGGCCTGTGGGATCGCTGTGCCTCGGTGCGGGCCAGTGGCCTGGCGGTGCTGGAGCTGGAACACCAGCCGCAACGGGCACTGGAAGCCATCGTGCAGCAGGCGGAACTGGCAGTGATCCAGGACAAGGCCGAGGTGATTTGTCTGGGCTGCGGCGGCATGGCCGGGCTCGATGAACAGATTCGTCGCCGCACCGGGGTGCCGGTGGTGGATGGCGTGACGGCAGCGGTGACCATTGCTGAATCGCTGGTGCGGCTGGGGTTGTCGACGTCCAAGGTACGGACTTACGCGACACCACGGCCGAAGCAGATTATTGGCTGGGCGGAGCGGTTTGCTCGCTGAGTTCACAGACGAATACCGAGTCGTATTCTTCGCGAGCAAGCCCGCTCCCACATTGGATCTGTGGCGTTGAAAAATCCCCTGTGGGAGCGGGCTTGCTCGCGAATGGGTCAACTCGGTGCCACGTCTTGCTCAGAAAGCACTGAACCGCCGAGCCAACCCCTGCTGCGCAAATTGCTCAATCACAAAATCGACAAACGCCCGAGTCTTGCCCGGCAACAATTTATGCTCGGCGTAGTAGATCGAAATGTTGCCGTCATCGATGTACCAGTCCGGCAGCACGCGCTGCAATGTGCCCGCCTCGAGGTAACCCACGGCAAACGGCATGCTGACCAGCGCGATGCCCAGCCCTTGTGCTGCCGTAGCGCAGGCGGCTTCGGAGTCGCTCATGGTCATTCGCGTCTTGAGGGTCAAGGGCTGACAGAGCTGACTGCGGCCACTGATCAACTGCCAGGAGCGCACTCGACCGGTTTGCGGCGAACGAATCAGGATGCCATCGTGACGTTGCAGGTCATCAGGTTCGGCGATCGCTTCGTGCTTTTGCAGATAGTCAGCAGACGCCACCAACACGCGATGTGCGGGTGTCAACTTGCGTGCGACCACGCCTTGGGGCAATTCAAAGCCGCCGCCAATCGCCGCATCGAAACCCTGCCCAATCAAATCGACCTGACGGTTATCAAAATGCCAGTCAGGGTTGATCGCCGGAAACCGACGTAAAAATTCTTGCAGCAATGGCACGATGTACAAGCGCCCGAATACCGTGCCCATGCTGACTTTCAACGTCCCCGCCGGCAGCCCTTCCACACTCGCCAGATTGGCCACCGCATTCTGAATCGTCGTCAGACTGCCACTGACCTGACTCAAAAACAGCTGACCGGCCTCGGTCAGGGTCAGGCTGCGTGTACTACGCTGGAACAGCCGTACACCGAGCCGCACCTCGAGCTTCGCCACACTCTTGCCGACGGCGGCCGGGGTCAGGCTCAAGCGCCGGGCGGCTTCGGCAAAGCTGCCGACTTCGGCGCTGCGCACGAAGCATTCGATACTGCTGAAAGTTTCCATGATCGCCACTATAAACTTCTGGTTTACACAGACTATAGCAATCATGGTCTACACGGTTGTCGATGCGAGGCCGATACTCGGCTCCAACTACAAGGCAGCCCGCCTTGAATTTTCTGGAGATCGAACATGACCACTCAACACCTCAGCGGCAAAGTCGCTCTGATTCAAGGCGGTTCCCGTGGTATCGGCGCCGCCATCGTCAAACGCCTGGCCGCCGAAGGCGCCGCTGTCGCATTCACCTACGTCAGCTCCACCGCCAAGGCCGAAGAGTTGCAGAACAGCATCACCGCCAGCGGCGGCAAAGCCTTGGCGATCAAGGCCGACAGCGCCGATGAAGCCGCAATCCGCAATGCTGTCAGCGCCACCGTCGAAGCCTTTGGCCGCCTGGATATTCTGGTGAACAACGCCGGCGTCCTGGCCATCGCGCCGCTGGAAGACTTCAAACTGGAAGACTTCGACCAGACCCTGGCGATCAACGTGCGCAGCGTGTTCATCGCTTCTCAGGAAGCCGCCAAGCACATGGGCGAAGGCTCACGCATCGTCAACATCGGCAGCACCAACGCCGACCGCATGCCCTTCGGCGGTGGCGGGGTGTACGCGATGAGCAAATCGGCACTGGTCGGCCTGACCAAAGGCCTGGCCCGGGATCTGGGCCCGCGCGGCATCACCATCAACAACGTGCAGCCCGGCCCGGTCGACACTGACATGAACCCGGCCCATGGCGATTTCGCCGAGAGCCTGATCCCGCTGATGGCCGTCGGTCGTTACGGCACCGCCGATGAAATCGCCGGTTTCGTCGCTTATCTGGTCGGCCCGGAAGCCGGTTACATCACCGGTGCCAGCCTGACCATCGACGGTGGTTTTGGCGCCTGATTGCGCTGAATCCCGGATACAAAAAACGCCGCGCCTCCTTACAGAGGGCGGCGTTTTTTTATCGGCGCTTATTGGCTGATCAAGCCCATTCCAGCGCCGGCAAACCGCAGGCACTCGGGGTGAACGCCTTGAGCGTGCGCAAAATCCCGTCGGCATGCGCGTATTTTTCATCGGCCATGGCCGCGTCGGGAATCGCAATGGCAGTCATTCCCGCCGCTTTCGCGGCGGTGACGCCAAACGGCGAATCCTCGAAGACCAGACAGTCTTCAGGCGCTACACCCAGACGCCGGGCGGCGGTGAGGAAAATATCCGGCGCCGGTTTTGCTGCGCCAACTTCCGGGTCGTCGGCGGTGACGATGAAATCGAACAGCGCAAACCAGTCGCGGTGCAAGGTGGTTTTCTGGCCGAACGATTGCCGCGACGAACTGGTGCCCACGGCGATCGGAATGTTGTGCGCCTTGAGGTGGCGAATCAGCTCCTCCGCGCCGGGCATCGCCTGGGCCTTGGGGAAGCGTTCGCGCATCAGCGGTTCGCGGATCAGCAGAAACTCTTCGGCGCTGATCGGCAGATCCAGCGCCTGCACCACGTAGTTCGCCAGATCATTGGCGCCACGACCGATGATGTTCTGTTTAACGCTCCAGTCGAAGGTCCGCCCGTAACGCTCGGCAATCAGCGAGGTGACCTCGGTGTAGATACCTTCGGTGTCCAGCAGCAAACCGTCCATGTCGAAAATCACGGCCTTGATCGGGCCAAACGTCTTCATCGGTGCATTCATCATCGGATCCGTTATCAAAAACATCCCGGGCGGCCTTGCCGGCGCCGCTACGCGGATCTGATTAATGGGTTCAGCAGCATAGCGAGGCCAGCGGACATTGAGCAACGGGCAATGTTTACGGGCGGTGGAATGACTCGCTGACATTTAGCGAAATGCCCTACAGATAACGCCTACTTTCCCGACTTCTTTCCACTTTGATCCCCCGCAAAGTCCGCGCACCTCTTTCACGTGCGCGAGTGCTTGCGAATGTTCCAAACCGATCGGCTCCTGGCCCTGAACAACAGCATCGGCCTGCTGGTGGTTGCCGCCCTGAACCCGCAACACCCGGACTTCGAAACGCTGATCCGCGAGTTCCGCCTGTGCCTGAACAACTACGAGGCCTGGGCCGAGCAGCTCTGGACGGGTACGGCACTGGATGTCGAGCAGGTGTTCAAGGTCGGTGACCACGTCCGTCTAAGCGCGCCCGTCAAATCCCGCCAGCCGATCCAGACCCCGGTGGTCATGTGCCCCGCCAGCGGCCCGTTGACCTTGGTGCACCTGTTCGAGGCGGCGCGGTTCGTACCGATCGGCGATACCCCGGTGATGCTGGAACCGGTGATCGGCGAAATCGACGGTGTATTGAGTTTCGGTGAACCGCTGCGCCATACCATCGGCCCGAGCGGCATTCTGGAAGTGCGCGACTGCGACCGGGGCCAGCGTTATCGCATCACCTTCTTTCCTGATGTGTCCAGCGCCCATATCCAAGCGCTGTATGCCTCCTATGAAGAGATTCTGGACGGGCTGGAGGTCTGGCTTCGCCAGGAGTGGGATGGGTTTCAGCCGCTGTGGGCGGAGTTTTCCGGCGCCGGTTTGGCTGATCGTTACCAGCAGTTGCAACAGGCCGACTGGCGCGGTTTCGAGAAAGCCCTGCACGACATCTGGGATGACGTTAAACAGCTGTTTGCCCTGCTCGCCGACCTGCAGGCCAACAGCGAAAAACTCCTGCAGTACCTGAGCGATGTCGAGCTGCAAGCGCTGCTCGACGCCTCCGGCGAGGCCATCGCCAATGGCTTGCTGATCCTCAGTGACGAGCCGTTGCTGTTTATCCATCTGGCAGCGTTCACCAGTTGGCTGAAGATGCTGCCGCCGCAGTATCTGGCAGAAGTAGTGGCCGAAGTCCGGGTCGAGTTGTTGATCAGCTTTTTGCTGATGCGCGTTTCCGGCGGCGTTGGCGTGCCCGTGCGACTGAGCAGCAAGGTGCTGAGCAAGATCAAGTCGCCCCGGGCTCGGCAATGGCTGGCCGCATCGGCCTTGCGCCTGAGCGAACTGACTTCCCCTGCGGATCTGAACAAGCATGCGGGCGCGTTGAAGCCATTGATGGTCAATGCACGCAATGTGTCTTTGAAGCCGACACCCGCGATCCCTCTGAACATTCGCCAGGCCGACTCGGTCGTGCTGAGTGTTCCGAATCCGGCGCCGATGGCGCGGGAAAAGTCGCGGAACACCACCCGGATGGAGCGTCACGAACCCCGCGACGATGCTTCGAACCAGGCCAAAAACCCCAACGGCGACAGCGCCGATTGCGCACCGCTGACCTGCACCAACGGCTGTCCGGTGTCGATGGTCACCGGCGAAGAACTGCTGACCCTGACCGACGGCACGCTCGATGGCCTGCTGCCGTTCGAGTTCACCCGGTTGTACCGCACCAGCGCAGTGGAAATCGATGTCGGGCTGGGGTTTGGCTGGAGTCACTCGCTGGCGCATCGGCTGGAGTTCGATGGCGAGGCGGTGATCTGGGTCGATCACGAGAACCGCCGCACGCGGTTTCCGTTGCCCAGTGTGGAGCGGCCGCAGATTCACAACAGCCTGTCGCGGGCAGCGATTTTTCTCGGCGATGAGCCGGAGGAACTGATCCTCGCGCTGGCCGGGGATACAGCGCGGTTTTATCACTTTCGTGCCGGGCGGCTGGTGGCGGTCAGTGATGCGTATGGCAATCGTCTGACGGTGCATCGCGATTTTTCCGAGCGTGTGCAGCGCCTGGATAACGGGGCCGGGCGGTCGTTGTTGTTGCGCTACGACCGGGCGCATCTGGTCGCGGTTGATTACCAGGTGCTTGAGGCTGATGGCTGGCGCACCGAGCAAACGCTGGTCAGTTATTGCTACGACGCCCGTCAGCGGTTGTTGGCTGCGACCAACGCGGTCGGTGACAGCGAGCGTTACGACTACGACGATCAGCACGTCATCCTGCAGCGGCAACTGACCGGCGGCGCGAGTTTCTTCTGGGAATGGGAACGCTCGGGCAAGGCGGCGCGTTGCGTGCGCCACTGGGCGTCGTTCGCGCAGATGGACACCCGTTACGTCTGGGCCGATGACGGCAGCGTCGCGGTGCACTACGTCGATGGCAGCGAAGAAACTTACGTCCACGATGACAGCGCACGGCTGGTGCGCAAGGTCGCGGCCGATGGCGGTGAGCACCTCAAGGCTTATGACGATCAGGGCCGGCTGATCGCCGAGCAGGATCCGCTGGGCGCGGTCACCGAATACCGTTACGACGACGTCGGACGGCTGATCGCGCTGCTTCCGCCGGACGATGAGCCAACGTCCTACGAGTACCGCAACGGTTTCCTGCACAGCCGTTCTCGCGGTGAAGCGGTGTGGACGTTTCGGCGCAACGCCGAGGGTGATGTCACCGAGGCGGTCGATCCTGACGGTCAGGTCACCCATTACTACTACGACACGCGCGGGCAGTTGCTGTCGATCCGCTACCCGGACACCAGCCGGCACAAGTTGTCGTGGAACGACCTCGGGCAACTGATCGAGGAAACCCTGCCCGACAGTGGAGTACGGCGCTTTTCCTACGATGCGCTGGGGCGACGGACGACCACTTGCGACGAGCACGGCGCGATCACCCGTCAGCAGTGGGACGCTGTTGGCCGACTAATTCAGACGACCTTTCCTACGGGCGCTACCCGTGCCTACAGCTATGGCGCTTACGGCCAAGTCACTGCCGAGCGCGACGAACTCGGGCGCATCACCCGCTACGAGTATGACGACGACCTGCACCTCGTCTCGCGCAAGATCAACCCCGACGGCACGCGGGTGCAGTACCGCTACGACCATGCGCAACTGCTGCTCACGGAAATCGAGAACGAGTCCGGGGAAAAGTACCGGCTGGACTACACGCCAACCGGATTGATCCGACAGGAAACCGGCTTCGACGGCCGGCGCACCGCTTACGCCTACGACCGCAACGGGCACCTGCTGGAGAAGACCGAGTTCGGTGATGACGGCTCGACGCTGGTCACCGCCTACGTGCGTGATGCAGCCGGGCGTCTGCTGCTGAAAACCCTGCCCGACGGGGTTGAGGTGGCTTACACCTACGACCGCCTGGGCCGTTTGACCGGGGTCGATGACGGCCAGAAACATCCACTGGCCTTTGAATACGACCGGCAGGACCGGCTGATCACCGAGCATCAGGGCTGGGGCACCCTGCGATACACCTACGACGCCTGCGGCCAGCTCAAGCGCCAGCGTCTGCCGGACAACAGCAAGCTCGACTATCACTACGCCAAGGGCGGCGCGCTGACCGCCATCGACCTCAATGGCACGCGGCTGACCAGTCACGTCTACCAGTCCGGTCGCGAACAACAACGCCAGCAAGGCCTGCTGCGCAGCGATTATGCCTACGACGATCAGGGACGTTTACTCGCCCACGCTGTAGGTCATCAGCACGACTCGCTGTATCGCCGGGATTATGCCTACAGCGCCAACGGCAATCTGGAGCACATTGCCGACAGCCGCCACGGCCAGCGCACCTATGGCTATGACGCCCTCGACCGCTTGATCCGCGTGCGTCACTCGCGCGACGAACTACCGGAATCCTTCGCCCACGACCCGGCCGGCAACCTGCTGATGCAGGACCGCGCCGGCCCGACCCGGATCAAGGGCAACCGCCTGCTGATGCAGGGCGACCGGCACTACGACTACGACGCCTTCGGCAACCTGATCCGCGAGCGCCGTGGCCGCGACCAGCAACTCGTCACCGAATACCGCTACGACTGCCAGCACCGCCTGATCGGCCTGACCCGCGCCGATGGTCAAACCGCGACCTACCAATACGACGCCTTCGGCCGGCGCATCCGCAAAACCGTTGACGGCCAGACCACCGAGTTCTTCTGGCAAGGCGACCACCTCGTCGCCGAAAGCGGCCCTAACCACCACCGCAGCTACGTCTACGAACCCGGCACCTTCCGCCCACTGGCGCTGCTCGACGGCAAAGGTCCGAAAAAGGCCTGCCCGTTCTACTACCAACTCGACCACCTCGGCACCCCGCAGGAACTCACCGACTACAGCGGCGAAATCGTCTGGTCGGCGCAATACGACGCCTACGGCAAGGTGTCGGCGATCACCCTCGCGGGCGAGGACTACCTGGACCAGCCGCTGCGGTTTCAGGGGCAGTATTTCGATGCGGAAAGTGGGCTGCATTACAACCGGCATCGGTATTACGACCCGAGGTTGGGACGGTATTTGACGCCGGATCCCATCAAGTTGGCGGGTGGGTTGAATCAGTATCGGTATGTGTCGAATCCGACGGGATGGGTGGATCCGTTGGGGTTGAATGCCAACTGCCCGCCGCCGAAGAAGCCTGGGTGTGAAGTACCGGGTGGGATTGGCGGGATTAAGGTTGACGAGGGTGAGCCGAAACTACCGACCATTGCTCACAATATAGATCCGAAAACTTTGAAGCGTGTACATACAATAGAGGGAAAAACCTCAACCAGGACAGTCGAGGATTATAAAAATAAAATGCGCAACGGATACGACCCAACCGATCCCATCACCGTAATAGAACATGACGGCAACCTATATATCTTGGACGGACACCATCGCGCAGCAGCTGCACGACAAACTTCGACCAATGTGACAATCAAACTCATAACAGATCTAAAAACGTATAACGGAGCTCTACGAAGTATTGAAGATGTATTGGAATCAGCAAACAATGTGGGCCTGGACAGGTTGGAGCACCGGAGAAGAAGATGAGCGATCAAAATGAAGCTTTGGACATCCTGATAAATGACTTTATCTCCATGGTGGAGTCCAGCACGCTGATATTTGAGCGCAAATTTGGCACTCGTGACATTCGACGGCTCTGGTACACCAAGACAATAAAGCGACGAGGAAGAGTCACTCGAGGCGTTAAATATGAACTACATGGTGTTGGCTGCCGCATCAATCTATCGACAGGAAGCGTAGATTTTGACTATGGTCCAAACGGTGAAATTAATGGATTTGATACTTGGCGCCTATACAATTTTGCCCGCGAAAGACCATCTAAACATAGGAAATATTGCGATGAAAAAATCATTAAAAAAGAACTGGAAGAATATCTTAATTTAAAAAAAATCAAAAAAATGTCAGCCTTCAGTAACCTGTATGTATGGGCTGACTCAAAAGAAACCGATTAAACATGACCACGAAAAGGGCCTGTTCACTCAGGCCCTTAAAAACAAATCAAAATTTTCTATCCACCTTACTCTCCCTCACTGCTCATCCTCATCCTCCTCATACTCCATATCTGCCTCATCCGCATCATTCAACGGCACCGTCGCATCATCCATCAGCGACCCCGGATCCTCGTTCCCCGGATCATTGATAAACGGCAGACCACTCGGGCCTTTTTCTTCCTTGCCTTCGGTTTCGGGCGTCATGGCAAACCTCTACGACTGGTGGGTTGTATAACGTTCGAAAAGCCTTACAGCCAATCGTTCCAGTGTCCGACCGCCAGAAACGAAAAACCCGGCGCCAGGCCGGGTTTGTTTTCGAATACTCAATCAGTGATGGCGGTTTTTATGTTTGTACTTGTTGTGCTTGTGACCACCACCGGAATGAGCTCTGCCACCGTCGTCACCCAGGTTGTTGCCCACCGCACCACCCGCTGCGCCGCCCAAACCGGCACCAATGGCCGAACCAGTGGAGCCGCCCAGGCTGTTGCCGACCACTGAGCCGCCGGCAGCGCCGAGACCACCGCCAATGGCGGCTTCGGTGCGATTGTGTTTATTCGCCCCGACCGCGCTGCCCGCCGCGCCACCGACGCCTGCGCCAACCGCGGCACCGGTGCTGCCACCGAGCTGGCCACCGACCACGTTACCGAGTACACCGCCCAAACCGCCACCTACGGCGGCGCTGCCATCTCCGGCGGCCATCGCACCTTGAGCGATGAATAATCCGAAAAACAGTGCAGACAATGACAAGCGCATTTGAACCTCACAGTTCCCGAATCGGGAGGGTATGCCCATAGGGCCTATGTCAGATTGGAGACACTTTTCGAGAAAACGTTCAGCCATGAAAAAGCCCGACATCGAGCCGGGCTTTTTCTGACAAACAAACGTTCGATATCAGTGACGCTTGTGACCTTTGGACAGGTTAGCGCCGACGGCACCACCCGCAGCGCCACCAAGACCGGCGCCAATGGTTGCACCATTCCGGCCGCCCAGGCTGTTGCCGATCACCGAACCACCGGCCGCGCCAACACCACCACCAATAGCCGCTTTGGTGCGGCTGCCCTTGCCGGCAGCCATCGCACTGCCCGCCGCGCCTGCAACACCGGCACCAATCGCTGCGCCAGTGCTGCCGCCCATCTTCTGGCCGACCACGTTACCCAGCGCGCCACCCAGACCGCCGCCGAGTGCAGCAGTACCCTCACCGGCGACCGCACCTTGAGCAACCAGAAGCCCCAGAACCAGAGCAGGCAATGTTAGACGCATGACGAAAACCTCAAAAATAGGGAGATCAAAAGGGGCCGAGATTGAAAGCTGCCGACGCGCTGAAGTCCAGACAAATCAGCTGCCGCCGCGCACTTGGCGCCGATTGGACAGCGATTTCGCCAAAGGTTTTATCGCAGGCAAAAAAAAGCCCGCTGGGGAGACGGGCTGGAGACTTGCTTTCTAACGGATGGCTTCACCCTACGTCCGTGGACGTGAAAAGTTTGTGAAAAACACCAACCCCGTCCAAGAGTTTGTAGGAGATTTCCTTTTCATAAACAGCAGGCATAAAAAACCCCGTTCATAGACGGGGTCGTTCGGTCTCACTTTATTTTCTTGAGCGGGCCGAGACCTTTGGAAGGAATTTGGCTTTCGGCCCCTTGGGTGCCGTGGACTTGATCTTGCCGGTCTGCACCGGATCCTCGCCAAAGCCCGATTGGTACTCCGTCTGGCCGCAACGGACACAGTTGTTGAATGAAAATTCGGCTCCATCGTCTTCGATATACGGGTCAGTCATAGCCTCTCCCCTTTGCAATAGATCGACACCGGCAAAGCCCTTTTGCCTGAAAAAATATCGACCTCCAAGGCTTTTGAGACTAGCCGGTCATTACCGGACTTGTGGTTCAGTTAGACCGATGCCCGACGAATGGCCTACACCTGCTCAACATCCGAACCAACCGTTGATCTCACAACGCTAAAGATTCCCGACCACAGGCCGTTGCCCTTTTTCATACAAATGAATCTCAAGGAGAGAATATGAAAATCAACGGATTCCCGGAAATGCCTGTCGTAAAACTCACGGACGAACAAATCGCTGCCGGCAAAGCCGCCGGTGAAAAATTCAAGGAAAAGCTCGCTTCAGGCGACATCACCATCACCTACCCGGACAAACCGGTTCTGACCCCTGGCGTTATCTACCACCCGAGTCAGCCGGCCGATCCGACGCCCTCCACCGGCACCCCGCCGATGGTCGCAATCGATACGCCCCTGACCTATGACGCCCACGGGCTTGTCATCCTCAAGCCACAGGGCTGATCGAAAGCAGAAAAGCAAAAAGCCCATTCATCATCTGAATGGGCTCGCTTGAACACCGCGACTGCATCAACGCAACTTGACCGCCGTACCCGTCGCGAACACCACAACCATGCCACCCTTGCCCGCCGGCATGCTGATCTCGAAATCCAGCCCGACCACCGCATCCGCCTGCAACGCCCGCGCCCGTTCCTTGATCTCGTCCGTCGCCTGAACCCGCGCCTCTTTCAACGCACGCTCCAGCGTCTGCGAGCGCCCACCGAAAAAATCGCGCATGCCGGCAAACATGTCACGGATCACGTTGACGCCCTGCACCGACTCCGCGCTGACAATGTCCAGGTACGCGGTGATCTGTCGGCCTTCGATGGCGTGGGTGGTGGAGATGATCATGGGAACAGTCCTTTTTTCTACGGATAAAGCGGGGATTGTAATGCGCTATGGCGAATCAGGCCGAACCCTTCCTGTGTAACCTGTACGTCGAATTATTCTAAAGGCAGGACGAAGGCGGAGCGTGCAAGTGCAAAAGCCCGACTCGCCCCTTTGTAGCACGCCAGTCCCCAACTCGTTCTATCGCCCTCCGCGTCCCTCAGTCAGCTCGTTCACACCAATCCTGGTGTCAGCACAAGTCCTACAATGTGCAACTCATAGGGCGAGATGTCACTTTTCTAAGTAGGAATTTTAAAATATTACACATTAAAATTTAGCTAGTAAAAAGCCGCCTCATAGGCGGCTCAGCACTTGGGCAATACTTGAGATTAGAGGTAGCGAACACTCAACTCATTCATCGTACAGTTCGTTTATTTGCAACCTCACGCAGTCAGTTTTTATAGCAATCGTGAACTCAACTGCACAGATTATATTTTCTTTAGCATCCCTGTAAGCTCTCTTCCCGATGGACCATCCATTACGAGATAACTAACTTTGTCTCCAACGGAAAGGTATTGCTTTCCGGTATTCCAATCAAAATTTTCTCCTATAGCGATGGCAACATCCTTACTCCCATCATCCGGACTGATAATGGCAAATTTTTGCGCTGGACTTCCCCAAACGATGCCAATCTCCGAAAATGATTTAACAACCCCCTTGACATTTCTCTCTGACATATTGATCTCCTTACAAGTGATATAAAAGCTTAATTACGCCGTCCCCACAGATAAGGCGCTGCACGGAGAAATTTGTATACTGTAAAACTTGACAGGTATTACGATTCAGCTCTGTAGAAAACAAACCGTTCGTCGCCTCATTCATGCTCTAGAAATTCATAACTCAAACAACATATTTAGTGTGTTCAAACGAGCTGGTGCTCTCCTGCGAATCATGGTCCTGTCTGGTGCCAGATCTGCCTTACGTAAATGAAAAAGACTGGCTGACTAAAAATCCTCTTCATCCTTTCGCGAACTTGGTTGCATGGTCAGTGCCCGCATACCTATACCAGCCAATTGCATACCCAAGTGCGGTGCTTCGATTGACTTGATTGCTAAGCAGATTGGGAATAACAACTGGAACTCGTCCGGCAGCACCGCCGGCATTTTCCCGAGTCGACCAAGCTCGCTGTGAACAGTTTCGGGGCACTAACTAGGAGCTGGGCTGACCATCTAAAACAACAGCGTGGCCGCGACTTCTTTCGGGTACAAAAACAAGGCAAAGGTCCACGGGCGGCCGCGTTGGGATGACATTCAAATCGATCAGATTTACCACCTGGACCTGCAAGACTGGATTCAGGGGCCGCTGTCGAAGCGCCTGAAGAACAAGACCATCCGCGACATCATCTGCAATGTGCGCCAGGTGTTCAGACTCTACCGCACACGGCAGAAGGTCGCGCACGATCCGACTGAGGGTTATTCGTGCGTCTGCCCGATCCAGACGCACCGGATCCATTCACCAGGGCGGAGATAGAGCAGATTCTCGAAACACGCACCAACCGCACCCAGGAACTGCTGATGGTTCAGTTCATGATTTGGGCAGGCCCACGGGTGTCGGAGACCATCGCACTGGCGTGGGAGGACGTCGATCTGAAACAAGGAACGGTGACTTTCCGCAGGTCAAAGGTGCGGGGGCCAATCGCGTGACGAAGACTCGGCGCTCTACGCGCAAGGTGCGTTTGTTGGCGTGGGACGCCCTTCGCAAACTGGATGTGATCAACCAGCTCAAAACGGTGGACACCGTCGACGTTGTTGAGCGGGACAACAAGACAGTCCGCAAACACAAGCTGCACTTCGTATTCCTCAACACCAAGAGCGGCCTGCCGCACGTCAGCGACTTTGTCGTGAGGGACAGGTTCTTCAAAGCGCACTTAAATGCGGCCGGCGTTCGATATCGTGGGCCGGGCCAGTGCCGCCATACCTATGCCAGCCAGTTGCTGACTACCGGCGTGGCATCGGTTGACTGGATTGCGGAACAGATGGGCCACACCAGCGCGAATATGATCCGGCAGCACTATGGAATATGGATTAACGAGGATGGGCCGGACGTTATAGCCATGCTCCAAAATGCGCTCAAAATATAAGACGCCTGAGCACCCTCTCCGAATTTAGAGCAGGTACTCAGGTTTTTTATCACATGTTTGCCTTAAGCCAGTCTTGGCAGCCTTTATTGAAGCTGACAGTCCAAGCAGCTCCCTTAGACATAGGCGCCACCAGGAGCCGGTCATTGCCGTCAATGAACTGGAGCAAATAATCCGCAATTTGTTTAGCGGTATGATCGGTCTTAACCAGCCATGTTGAATCTAAGCAATGCCAGTAATTCGGGAAGGTCTTCTGAATCGCGGGAACGATCTTTGAATAATCTTTCCCGGGCTTGATCAAATCGTAGCCAATAAAAAACACACCCATGTAATCGCTCCTGTTAGGCGAAATGCCCAAGGAGGCAGGCTAGCTTATGGATGCTATTTTGCCATTACGGCTGAGGATGCTGAGTATCCGTTTCCCGGATACGAATGAACAACGAGCACAACCACTATCACCAAAATAGGCCCCTTAGCGCGTCATCCTGCAGGTAGGAAGCAGCCCGTATTCCCATGGATGTTCCCATATAGGCCTTTTTTACTCCCCTGAAAACACAAAACCCCTGAAAACCTTAACGTTTTCAGGGGTTTAGTCGTTTCAAATTTGGCGGTGAAGGAGAGATTCGAACTCTCGATACAGTTTCCTGTATACACACTTTCCAGGCGTGCTCCTTAAGCCACTCGGACACTTCACCGTATCTCTTCAAACATGTTCTGTCTGTCGAGGCGCGCTAATGTAGTCGAAAGCTTTTCTGATGGCAAACTTTTTTTCAGAATTTTCATGCGGTTAAGACAAAAAGGCGTTTCGCCCCACCCTAGGCGATGGCAAACCGGCCAATCTCTGGTGACGGCCGCCCTTCTATATAGAAGCAGAACGGTGTGCTACGCCGGGCGCAGCCGGAAACGGTGACCGGCGAGTCAGTCACAGTGCTTTACCTGGCCTACGGCGGTGGGTAACGTCTGCCCATCTTTCTTACAAGGAATAGCGTCATGAGTGAGTTGATTGCCTACCACCTCGAAGACGGTATCGCGACCCTGACCTTGAACAACGGCAAGGTCAATGCCATTTCCCCGGACGTGATTGCGGCGTTCAACGCGGCGCTGGATCAGGCGAAGACTGATCGTGCCATCGTGATCATTACCGGTCAGCCGGGGATTCTGTCGGGCGGCTATGACTTGAAGGTGATGACCGCCGGGCCTAAAGAAGCCGTGGCGCTGGTGACTGCGGGTTCGACACTCGCCCGTCGCCTGCTGTCCCACCCGTTTCCGGTGATCGTTGCCTGCCCAGGCCACGCCGTGGCCAAAGGTGCATTCCTGCTGCTGTCCGCCGACTACCGCATCGGTGTCGACGGCCCGTTCAGCATCGGTCTGAACGAAGTGCAGATCGGCATGACCATGCACCACGCCGGCATCGAGCTGGCGCGTGATCGCCTGCGCCGCTCGGCGTTCCACCGTTCGGTGATCAACGGCGAGATGTTTGATCCGAAAAGCGCGGTGGATGCCGGTTTCCTCGACAAGGTGGTGGCTGCCGAAGAGCTGCAAGGCGCAGCCCTGGCCGCGGCGCGTCAGTTGAAGAAGATCAACATGAACGCGCACAAGAACACCAAGCTCAAAGTGCGCAAGGCGCTGCTCGAAGCCCTCGACAACGCGATCATCCAGGATCAGGAACATCTGGGCTAAGCCCGCGCTCCCGAGCCAAAGAAAAGCCCGACCGTCGTGTCGGGCTTTTTCTTGCGCGTTCGGTTGATCGAGCGTCGACTGCTCTAGCACGGCTCTGACAATCAACTCGGAAACATGCGCTTAAACATCGCCTATCTCCGGACTCTATAGCAGCAATTGCCGAAAACAGTGCACATCCGTACACTGCGCCACCTTTTGTCCCGGTGGGGCCTGAAAATGCTGTTTGTGTTTCGTATGTTATTGATGGGCCTGCACTTTATTCTGGCCGGCGTGTTGGGGGTGATCCTCGGGCTGTGCCGGCCGTTCAATCCGGACAATAGCCGACTGTGCGCCCGCCTCTACGCGCTTCCGGCCATGTGCATACTGCGCTTGCGGGTAAAAGCCGACGTCGGCCCGTTGATGAACAAGCCAGACAGTTGCGTGATTGTCGCCAACCATCAGTCCAACTACGACCTGTTCGTGTTCGGCAACGTGGTGCCCCGGCGGACCGTGTGCATCGGCAAGAAAAGCCTGAAATGGGTGCCGCTGTTCGGGCAACTGTTCTGGCTCGCGGGCAACGTGTTGATTGATCGTGGCAACGCGCACAAGGCGCGCAAGTCGATGCTCACCACCACCCACACCTTGCAGCACGAAGACACGTCGATCTGGGTATTCCCGGAAGGCACGCGCAACCTCGGTGAAGAACTGCTGCCGTTCAAGAAAGGCGCGTTCCAGATGGCGATCGCCGCCGGTGTGCCGATCATGCCGGTGTGCGTCAGCAGCTACATCAAGCACATGCGCCTGAACCGCTGGCGCAGCGGGAACATTCTCATACGCTCGCTGCCGGCGATTCCTACAGCCGGGCTGACCATGGATGACATGCCCATGCTCATGTCCCAGTGCCGCGAGCAGATGCGCGAATGCATCGCCGCGATGGATCAGCAGCTGCAGGCTGCGTAAAAAAACCCGCCTTGTGCGGGTTTTCTTTTGCCGGGTGAACTGTACAGATTTCACTGACTCTCAAGCAGCGACACAGCTAAGCTGAAGCCTTGTATTCCCTGCCATCTGCCAAGAAGAAGTGAACCACTACCATGGGTCGAGTTGTTGCTGCTGCGGTTTACAGCGCCGGTAAGAAAGTCACCAATATCACGCTTGACGAAGGTGCCGCCTGGGCCGCAAAAACCGGACATTTTGTCTGGATCGGCCTGGAAGAGCCGGACGCTCAGGAGCTGGCCAATCTGCAGCGCCAGTTCAACCTGCACGAACTGGCCATTGAAGACGCCCTGGAAAAACACAGCCGGCCGAAGCTGGAAACCTTTGGTGACGCCTTGTTTATCGTCACCTACTCGCCGATCCGCGAACATGGGATCTTGCAGTTCATCGAAACACACATCTTCGCCGGCAAGGGCTACATCATCACCGCCCGCAACGGCCACTCGGCGTCCTACGCGCATGTCCGCCAACGCTGTGAGGCGCGGCCGCTGTTGCTGGAGCACGGCGAAGATTTCGTCCTGTATGCGCTGCTGGATTTCGTCATCGAAAACTACCAACCGGTGGGCGAAGCGATTCATGCCGAGATCGATGAACTGGAGCGCAACGTGCTGTGCAGTGCGTTGAACGAGCATGACATTCAGAAACTCCACGGTCTGCGCCGCGACGTGTTGCGCCTGCGCCGCTATGCAGCGCCGATGGTGGAGATTGGCGAGGAGCTGCAGAAGCTGAGCTTCCCGTTCATCGACAAGAACATGCGCCCGTACTTCCGCGATGTGCAGATTCACGTCACGCGGCAGATGGAAGACCTGACTACGCTGGCGGACATCGCCAGCCAGACCATCGAGGTCGGTGTGTTGCTGGAAGCGTCGCGGCAGAGTGTGGTGCAACGCAAGTTTGCCGCGTGGGCGGCGATTCTGGCATTCCCGACGGCGGTGGCGGGGATTTACGGGATGAACTTCCAGAACATGCCGGAGCTGAGCTGGCACTACGGCTATTTCGCTGTGTTGGGGTTTATTACGGTGGGGTGTGTGAGTTTGTGGGCGAGTTTCAAGAGGTCGGGGTGGTTGTAGGGAAGCAAAAGCAAAAGATCGCAGCCTGCGGCAGCTCCTACAGGGTGTAACCACCCCGATGTAGGAACTGCCGCAGGCTGCGATCTTTTGATCTGCTATCAAGCAGCCTCAGGCTTGTGCGCCACAAACCGCATCATCCATTCCGCCACCGTGGTGCCATGGTGCTCCTGCTCCAGGCTGGCCACGCCTTTCGAGTAGATCTGCGAACCCAGCGCTTCCTGGCGCAGATCCAGCAGCGCCCGCGAATAGTCGTGAATGAATTCCGGGTGCCCCTGGAAGCACAGCACCTGATCGTTGATGTGGTACGCGGCAAACGGGCAGAAATCGCTGGAGGCAATAACCGTGGCGTTTTCCGGCAGCGCAGTGACCTGATCCTGGTGGCTGATCAGCAGCGTCAGCTCTTCTCGCACCGGGCTCATCCACGGCGCCTTGGCCGCCAGTTTGTAGTTGTGGGTGCCGACGCCCCAGCCTTGGCTGGCGCGCTCGCTCTTGCCACCGAGCAGCAGCGCCAGCAATTGATGGCCGAAGCACACGCCGAGCAGCTTGTCGCCACGCTCGTAGCGGGTCAGCAGGTATTGCTTGAGGGTCTGGATCCACGGGTCGGTGCCGAACGAATCGGCCTTGCTGCCGGTGATCAGGTACGCATCGAAGGTCAGGTCGTCGCTGGGGTATTCGCCCTGCATCACGTTGTACACGGTGAACTCGGCGGCAATCGGTTGCTGCGAGAACAGGCGCTGAAACATCTGCCCGTAACCCTGATATTGATCGACCAGTTCCGGACGCAGGATGTCGGTTTCCAGAATGCAGATGCGTAGCGACATAAAAAATACCTGACACGTGATGGGAATAATGAACACCCCAGAGCCTGCCTTGAAACACCCCGGCAAGGCAAGCCCCGCAGCGTTCACCCGATCACTTAAAACAGCTCGCCTCTCGCGGCTTTTTCCAGCAACAGGGCCGGTGGCGCAAAGCGCTCGCCGTACTGCTCGGCCAGATACTGCGCGCGTGCGACGAAGTCCTGTACCCCGTACTGATTAATGAACTGCAAGGCGCCGCCGGTCCAAGGCGCAAATCCGATGCCGAAGATCGAGCCGACGTTGGCATCCGCTGTCGAGGTGAGCACGCCCTCCTCCACGCAGCGCACGGTTTCCAGGGCTTGCACGAACAGCAGACGATCACGCACATCCTTCGGCGAAATCTGCCCGTCGGCCTTCTCGAAGCGCGTCTTCAACTCCGGCCACAGATGCTTCTGACCACCCGCCGGGTAATCGTAGAAACCACCGCCAGCGGCTTTGCCCGGACGCTTGTATTCGTTGAGCAGCAAGTCAATCACGGCGAAGGCCGGGTGTTCTATCAGCGGTTTCCCTTCCGCTTGCAGGTCTTTGGCCGTTTGCTGACGGATATGGCTCATCAGGCTGAGGGAAACTTCGTCGGAGATCGCCAGCGGCCCGACCGGCATCCCGGCCTTGCGCGCTTCGGTCTCGATCATCGGCGCGCTCACGCCCTCGCCGAGCATGGCGATGCCTTCATTGGTGAAGGTGCCAAACACCCGCGAGGTAAAGAAGCCTCGACTGTCATTGACCACGATCGGGGTTTTCTTGATTTGCAGGACGAAGTCGAAACCGCGCGCCAGGGTTTCAGCACTGGTCTGCGCACCTTTGATGATTTCCACCAACGGCATTTTGTCCACCGGGCTGAAGAAGTGCAGACCGATGAACTTACTCTGATCGGGTACTGCGGTCGCCAGCCCGGTGATCGGCAAGGTCGAAGTGTTGGAGGCAATCACCGCGTCAGCACCGACAATCTTTTGCGCTGCCGACGAGACCTTGGCCTTGAGTTCGCGATCCTCGAACACCGCCTCGATGATCAGATCACAACCCGCCAGATCCGCATCATTTTCAGTGATGTGAATCCGCGCCAGCACCGCTTCGCGCTTTTCGGCCGTCATCTGGCCACGGGCGACTTTCTTGTCCAGCAGCGCCGCCGAATGGGCCTTGCCCTTCTCGGCCGCCGCCAGGTTGATGTCCTTGAGCACCACATCGATACCAGCCGAGGCACTGACGAAGGCGATCCCGGCGCCCATCATGCCCGCACCGAGCACACCGACCTTGCGCGTGACATATGGCGCAAAACCCTGCGGCCGCGAACTGCCGGCGTTGATCTCGTTGAGCTGGAACCAGAAGGTGCCGATCAGGTTTTTCGAGATCTGCCCGGTGGTCAGTTCGGTGAAATAGCGGGTTTCGATCAGGTGCGCGGTGTCGAAATCAACCTGCGCGCCTTCCACCGCCGCACACAGAATCTTCTCTGGCGCCGGCAGCGTGCCCTGAGTCTTGCTGCGCAGGATCGACGGCGCTATCGCCAGCATCTGCGCGACTTTCGGATTCGACGGTGTGCCGCCGGGGATCTGATAACCCTTCACGTCCCAACGCTGCACCGCGCCCGGGTTGGCGACAATCCAGGCGCGCGCCTTGGCCAGCAACTCGTCACGATCCGCCGCCAGTTCATCGATCAGACCGGCCTGCAATGCCTGTTGCGGGCGCACCTTTTTGCCTTCGAGCAAGTACGGCAAGGCTTTTTCGATGCCGAGCATACGCACCATGCGCACCACCCCGCCGCCGCCCGGCAGCAGGCCCAGCGTCACTTCCGGCAGACCGAGTTGCACCATCGAATCGTCCAGCGCCACCCGGTGATGGCAGGCCAGACAGATTTCCCAGCCACCGCCGAGCGCGGCGCCGTTGATCGCCGCGACCACCGGTTTGCCGAGGGTTTCCAGGGTGCGCAACTGCCCCTTGAGGCTCAGCACCATGTCATAGAACGCTTTGGCCTCGGGTTTGCCGACCTTGATCAGCTCATTGAGGTCGCCGCCGGCAAAGAAGGTTTTCTTCGCCGAGGTGATGATCACCCCGGCGATGCTGTCTTTTTCCGCCACTAGCCGCGCAACGCAGGCGCCCATGGCATCGCGGTACACGGCGTTCATCGTGTTGGCGCTCTGGCCCGGCATGTCGATGGTCAACACGACGATGGCGTCCTGGCCTTTTTCGTAACGAATGGCTTCGCTCATAACAAGGTTTCCTTGAATTCGGGGCTCAGAGGCGTTCGATGATGGTGGCAATGCCCATGCCGCCGCCGACGCACAGCGTCGCCAGGCCGTAGCGCAGGCGCCGGGTTTCCAGTTCATCGAGCAAGGTGCCGAGGATCGCGCAACCGGTCGCGCCCAGCGGGTGGCCCATGGCGATCGAGCCGCCGTTGACGTTGACTTTGTCCGGGTCCACCGCCATGTCCTTGATGAACTTGAGCACCACCGAGGCAAATGCCTCATTGACCTCGAACAGGTCGATGTCTTCCACGCGCAGCCCCGCCTTGGCCAGGGCCTTGCGCGTGGCCGGCGCCGGGCCGGTAAGCATGATCGTCGGGTCGGTGCTGGTGACGGCCGTGGCGACGATCCGGGCCCGTGGTTGCAGGCCGAGCGCACGACCCTTGGCTTCGGAGCCGATCAACATCAGCGCCGCACCGTCAACGATCCCGGAGCTGTTGCCCGGCGTGTGCACGTGGTTGATCCGCTCGACGTGGCTGTAAACCCGCAGCGCGGTGGCATCAAAACCCATCTGGCCGATCATTTCGAAACTTGGCTTGAGTTTGCCGAGGCCTTCCATCGTCGACTCGGCGCGAATGAATTCGTCGTGATCGAGCAGGATGATGCCGTTCTGATCCTGCACCGGCACCAGCGACTTGTTGAACGAGCCGTCGGCCCGCGCCCGTGCAGCTTTTTGCTGCGAGTGCAACGCGTAGGCATCGACATCCTCACGGCTGAAGCCCTCAAGGGTGGCGATCAGGTCCGCACCAACGCCCTGCGGGGTGAAGTGGCTGTGCAGATTGGTTTGCGGATCCAGTGCCCAGGCGCCGCCGTCGCTGCCCATCGGCACCCGCGACATCGACTCGACGCCACCGACCACCACCAGATCCTCGAAGCCCGAACGCACCTTCATCGCACCGAGGTTGACCGCTTCCAGACCCGAGGCGCAAAAACGATTGATCTGCACGCCGGCCACGCTAACGTCCCAATCCGCCACCTGCACCGCAGTTTTGGCAATGTCCGAGCCCTGATCGCCAATCGGCGTGACACAGCCGAGCACCACGTCATCGACCTGACTGGTGTCCAGCGCGGTACGGCTTTGCAGTGCGGTCAGCAATCCGGCGACCAGATTCACCGGTTTGACGCTGTGCAGCGCGCCATCGGCCTTGCCTTTGCCGCGGGGCGTGCGTAACGCATCGAAAATCAAAGCTTGGGTCATGACGTCCTCGAACCTGTGCGGTGAGTGAATTTCGTAGTGTCACTGTTGTCCCGAGCGCGCATGAATTCAATGACCACAGCGCTCAATGACGTTGACGTGCACGCTCAGACGGACGGTCATCCACCCTCAGGTGAACCGGTTCAGGTCAGCGAGTTGTCTAGCCAGCGGGCGGCGAAGAAGCTGGCAATAAGCCTCATGCCGTTTTCATCGCAAACGACAGCAAATACATATGAAATGGATCTAAGCCAAGCGTGACGCGGGCTCTAAGGTAGTAAATGTACGTCAGGGTCGTCGGGTTTTGCCGGGGCCGACGTTCTTCAACAGGAAGTGCAGCGTTTGCCGTCATGGATATGCAGGCAGACATCAGGAAATAACAATAAAGGCGGTCAAGCCATGTTCAAACAACCGAAAGTTCGTCAAGCAGGACTCATTCTTTTCGCCACCACGCTGCTGTTGATTTTGCCCAATCTGACCAAGGTGATTGGCTGACTCAAGCGGCAGGCGTCCGCTATCGCCAGACAAAATGTGACTGGCCCGCTACCCGGGCCAGCGTGGCTGTGCGAACCTTTGCGCACTTCCACGACAGGGACGGCGATCATTTGAAAACGCTCATTGTGTTCTGGGCCTTGCTGCTGAGCATGCCCTTGTCTGCGGCGCAGCTCACGCTGGAGCTGGGCGCGAACAGTCGCACCTGGCAGACCGAAGAGTTGCTCAAGCATCCGCAAGCACAAACTCTGACCATCAAGAACGATGTGTCCTACAAGAAGGACATGACTTATCGCGCCGTGCCCGTGGCGGCGCTGCTCACCGGCATCAAACCGGCCGATCACCTGCAAGCGGTGGCACTGGACGGGTTTGCCGCCGAACTGAACGCTGCACCGTTGCTCAACAGCAAAGGCGCGCAGGCCTGGCTGGCGATCGAGGACCCGACGCAGCCGTGGCCGCCACTGTCCGAAGGCAAGCACAGTGCCGGGCCGTTCTATCTGGTGTGGACTGACCCGCAGGCCGGCAACATCAGCCCGGAGCAATGGCCGTTTCAGGTGGCAAGCATCAAGCGCATGGCGCCGGTGGCCGAGCGCTTCCCGGCGCTGTTGCCGGATCCCAAGCTGAAAGCGGATGACCCGGTGAATCAGGGTTTTGCGCTGTTTCAGAAGAACTGCCTGGCCTGCCACCGGTTGAACGGTGCGGGAGATGCGCAGTTCGGGCCGGACTTGAATATTCCGTACAACCCGACCGAGTATTTCGGCGCCGATTTCCTCAAGCGCTACATTCGCGATCCACAGAGCTTGCGCCAGTGGCCTCAGGCGAAGATGCCGGGGTTTTCGGCAGAGGTGTTGCCGGAGAGGGATTTGCAGTTGTTGATCGGCTATTTGCAACACATGGCTGGGCGCAAGGTTAAGCCCTGACGACATTCCCCTGTAGGAGTGAGCCTGCTCGCGATAGCGGAGTGTCAGTCACTGATCCTTCAACTGACGACCGCTATCGCGAGCAGGCTCGCTCCTACAGGGTTTTGTGTGAAGCAAATTACTGTTGTTGCACGGAAATAACCGGCGTCGGCGACACGAACACCTTCGCATGCATCTGCTCACAACCACCGCCCCGGCGCATGCCGCGCACCGGGCAGGCATCCAGATAATCCAGGCCCACCGCCAGTTTCAGATGCCGCTCCGGGCGGGCCAACTGGTTGGTCACGTCAAAGCTGTACCAGGCGTCATCCAACCACGCTTCGGCCCAGGCATGACTGGCCAGATGCTCGGCGTCCTCGCTGTACAGATAACCCGACACATAACGCGACGGAATTCCCAGACTACGTGCACAGGCGAGAAACGCATGGGTGTGATCCTGACAAACCCCGGCGCGCCCGGCAAAAGCTTCGGCGGCGCTGGTGTCGACTTCAGTCGAACCCGGCGTGTAGCTGATGTGCTGGTTCAAACCATGCATCAGGTCGATCAGCGCAGTGCGATCGCGCCGCTGTTTGCAGGATTTGTCGGCAAACGCCCGTAGCCCTTCGTCCGCCTCGGTCAGCCGGGTGAAGCGCAGAAACGGTAGCGCCGACTGGCTCTCATGCTCGGCCTCGCGCAATTCGTCGATATCGACCTGGCCACGGGCGCCGATGATGATCGCTTCGTGCGGCTCATCCATGGTCAGCACATGCAGGATATTGCCGAACGGATCGAGCTGGGCGCGCACCGGACGCGGCAGGTCGAGTTGCCAGCTCAACACGTGCTGACGCTCGCTGTCGTGCGGGGTCAGGCGCAAATACTGGATGCTCGCCCGCACCTGATCTTCATAGTGATAGGTGGTCTCGTGGCTTATGGAAAGTCTCATGCAGCCTCCAGGTATGAACTGTGAATCGCGTTGCCCAACTGGCGCACCAGCGGGATGAATTCGGTGAGCCAGGCGTGCAGGCCTTCGGCGAGGATTTCGTTGATGCCGGTGTAGCGCAGGCGTGCGTCCATTTCGGCAGCAAGGCGTTGTGCCGGACGGCCATTGGCGCCGGGTAACTGGGCGAGGATCTGGTCGATTTCCTCGGTGCAGGCGCGCAGCGAGCGCGGCACATCGGCGCGCAACAGCAGCAGCTCGGCGACATGCCGGGCGCCGGGTGCGTCGCGGTAGATCTCGGTGTAGGCCTCGAACGATGACAGCGCTCGCAACAGTGCACTCCACTGGTAATAGGCGTGCGCCGTACCGTCACTGACGGCCTCGGCCTGATCGCCGGCCATTTCATAGCGCGCATCGAGCAGGCGCAGCGTGTTATCCGCACGCTCGATGAACGTCCCCAGACGAATGAAACGGAACGCATCGTTGCGCATGATCGTGCCGTAGGACGCGCCACGGAACAGGTGCGAGCGCTCCTTGATCCACTCGCAGAAACGGCTCATGCCGTAACGACTGAGGCCCTGCTCGGCAATGCCGCGAATCTCCAGCCAGGTAGCGTTGATGTTCTCCCACATGTCCGCGGTGATACGCCCGCGCACCGCATGCGCACTGGCCCGCGCCGCGCCGAGGCAACTGTAGATGCTCGCCGGGTTGGCCGCGTCCAGGGCGAAGAAATGCAGCAGGCGTTCGGCATGCAGTTCGCCGTGACGCTCCAGATAATCGTCGAGGGTGCCGGTGATCAACAGCGGCATCGCCAGTTCGTGCAAACCGTCGCCGCGACCGTCCTGCGGCATCAGCGACAGCGAATAGCTGATATCGAGCATCCGCGCGAGGTTTTCCGCCCGCTCCAGGTAACGCGACATCCAGTACAGATCCGAGGCAGTTCTACTTAACATGGCAAGCTTCCTTCAATCCTCGACCACCCAGGTGTCCTTGGTGCCGCCGCCCTGGGAGGAATTCACCACCAGGGAGCCTTCACGCAGGGCGACACGGGTCAAACCGCCGGGCACGACCCGGGTTTCGCGGCCAGACAATACAAACGGACGCAGGTCGATATGACGCGGCGCAATGCCGTTTTCGACAAAGGTCGGACAGGTCGACAGCGACAATGTCGGCTGCGCAATGTACGCGTGGGGCTTGGCCTTGATCCGCTCACGGAACGCATCGATCTGCGCCGTGGTTGACGCCGGCCCCACCAGCATTCCGTAACCGCCGGAGCCCTGGGTTTCCTTGACCACCAGATCCGGAAGATTGGCCAGTACGTGGGAAAGTTCCGAGGGGTTGCGGCACTGCCAGGTCGGCACGTTCTTCAGGATCGGTTCTTCATCGAGGTAGAAACGGATCATCTCGGTGACAAACGGGTACACCGATTTGTCATCCGCCACCCCGGTACCGATGGCATTGGCCAGCACCACGTTGCCCGAGCGATACGACGACAACAGTCCCGGTACACCGAGCATCGAATCGGGGTTGAACGCCAGCGGATCGAGGAACGCGTCATCGAGACGGCGATAAATCACGTCCACCGCTTTCGGCCCGTCGGTGGTGCGCATGAAGACCTTGTCGTCACGCACAAACAGGTCGGCGCCCTCCACCAGTTCAACGCCCATTTCCCGCGCCAGGAAAGCGTGTTCGAAGAACGCACTGTTGAAGCGCCCCGGCGTCAGTACCACCACGCTCGGGTCGTCGATCGGGCTGGAGCTTTTCAGGGTGTCGAGCAACAGATTCGGGTAGTGGTCGATGGGCGCGATGCGCTGGGCGGCGAACAGCTCCGGGAACAGACGCATCATCATTTTGCGGTCTTCGAGCATGTAGCTGACGCCGCTCGGAGTACGCAGGTTGTCTTCGAGCACGTAGTAAGTGCCATCGCCGTCGCGCACAAGGTCGACGCCGGAGATGTGCGAATAGATGTCGCGGTGCAGATCCAGGCCCTGCATCGCCAACTGGTACTGCTCGTTGGCCAGCACCTGTTCGGCAGGGATAATCCCGGCCTTGATGATGCGCTGCTCGTGATAAAGGTCGGCGAGGAACATGTTCAACGCCTTGACCCGCTGGATGCAGCCGCGCTCGACGATCCGCCACTCGCTGGCGGGAATGCTGCGCGGGATGGTGTCGAACGGAATCAGGCGCTCGGTGCCCTGCTCGTCGCCATAGAGCGTGAACGTGATCCCGGCCCGGTGGAACAGCAGATCGGCCTCGCGTCGCCGTTGTGCCAGCAACTCGTCAGGCGTGTCGGCCAGCCAGCGGGCGAACTCCCGGTAATGCGGGCGGACCTGGCCGCCGGCATCGTACATTTCATCAAAATAGGTGCGGATCATGCCGTACTCCTTGTCACCCGGACCTACAGGCCTTCGCAAGGCCCGTGCCATCGGCATAAACGCTTTGATTTCAATCGGTTGGATAATCACGCCGCAAGCACCGCACCATTCCTGTGCGGCAAATGCCCCAAGCCGATTGCCCCCGCCTCATTGCGACGCATTGCATCGCCTATCACCAGCATAGTCAGAGTTGATTTCACCGCTCGCACCGAGCTGCGGATAATCGGCGCATCCGCTGAAAACTTCCCCGGTGAAGACTTCAGCTCCACTGATCCGGACTGCCCGCGCAGTCCCCGCAGGCCGTAACCCTGACCGGTTTCCTCTCCTTATCGGTCTTCCCTTTAGCCACCCTCTCCGGTGGCTTTTTTTTGCCCGGGATTCTTGTTTCAGGGTTTTGCCACGGGCTATTCGGCGGCCAGAAACGACAACGGCCAACCCGAAGGTCAGCCGTTGCTCAATACCTGAAACCAGAGATCAGTTCAGACGATGGCGGTTACGCACCTCCTGCTTGACGCCCCAGCCCTCGATGATGCCGCCCAGCGGCTCGACCACGGCAGAGAAACCTTGCTCGAAATCGCCAATGTCGTCATAGGTTGCGTACATCACTTTGCTCAGTTCCAGCGACCAGGCGCCATCGTCGCGCGCACTGACCTGGGCATTGATGGATTCACCACGAAATTTGCCTGCCGCCCTGCGCGCCCGCTCCTCGTCCGGGAAAATGGCGTAGAACTCGATGGGATGGAACCGGGAAAAGTCGAAACCGCCTTCTTTCATGCGGCGCAGAACATTGCTGCTGATGTCTTCTTGATAGGCTGTGCTCATGAATCGTCCCCCTCGGATAGATGGATAGACTTTCCGTATTCCCGCCCCGGGCCTTACAGGCCAAAGTACTTCGGCAACGTGGTTGCACGCGGGAAACAAGCATGTAGCTGACAAGACCAGACCTTAGCGATTGTTTCGCTGATCTCGCTTGCAGAGTAGCCCCAAGATAGAGCTGCTGCCAAGGCCTGGTGCTTCAAGTGACAGGAAGAATTTCAGATTGGCGTGATACTGCGGATTTCGATGCTGTTCTGGGTTTTCAGGCTTTTCACGCCAGCATCGGTGGTGCGCCCTTCAAGATCGTTCATATCCAGTTCGGCGGCCACCGGCAGGAGCCGTTCCTTGATCAGGCGTGCAGCCTCGTCGTCGCTGGGGCATTCCGCGCGCTCGAACACCTCATCGACAATTTCACCATGATCGTCCACGAAAGTGACTTTCCACTTTTGCATCGGTGCCTCCTCGATCAAACCCGCAAATGGGCTTACTACTATCTCGACTTTTGGCGAGATTGATCGTTCAAAAGGATTGCAGCGGACGAACATGAAAAAAAATTAACCGATGGGGAAACAGGCTTGTGTGGCGAGGGGATTCATCCCCGATGGGCGCGAAGCGTCCCTGAATTCAGCGAACGCATAGTGTCAGTTCCAACGCGTCTGCCGATTTTACGACTGCTGCGCAGCCGGTCGGGGATAAATCCCCTCACCACAGGGGATCTATCACCGATCCGGGAATAGTGCGTCAGTCGTTGCTTGGCTTGTTGATCGCCTGCAGCACGTACTGCGGCAGCGCGAATGCGCCGATGTGGATTTCCGGGTTGTAATAGCGGGTGACGATGCCGCTGCCGATGAAGCGCTGTTGCAGGGTTTCACGGCTCAGCTTGCGGTAGGCCGGGTTGGTCGAGCCCCAGGCAAAGGTCATCGAACCGCCGATGTAGGTCGGCACGGCCGCCTGATAGAAGTGCCAGTCCGGGAACAGGCTGCGCAGGCGACCGGCAGTGGTTTTGACTTCGTCGATCTGCATGAACGGCGTGCCGTTCTGGGTCACGAGGATCCCGCCTTCGTTCAGGCAACGGTGGCACGCCTGATAGAAGTTCTCCGAGAACAGCACTTCGCCCGGGCCGATCGGGTCGGTGGAGTCGGAGATGATCACGTCGAATTTTTCCGTGGTGGTGGCGACGAAACGCATGCCGTCGTCGATCACCAGGTTCAGCCGTGGATCGTCGTAGGCGCCCTTGGAGTGGTTCGGCAGGAATTCCTTGCACATGTCGACCACGGTGCCGTCGATCTCGACCATGGTGATGTGCTCGACGCTGGCGTGCTTGGTCACTTCGCGCAGCATGCCGCCGTCGCCGCCGCCGATGATCAGCACGCGTTTGGCGGTGCCGTGGGCGAGGATCGGCACGTGGGTGAGCATTTCGTGGTAGATGAATTCATCGGCTTCGGTGGTCTGGATCACGCCGTCCAGCGCCATCACCCGGCCCATGCGCGGGTTCTGGAAAATCACCAGGTGCTGGTGTTCGGTGCGCACTTCGTGCAGCAGTTTTTCCATGCGAAAACGCTGGCCGTAGCCTTCGTAGAGGGTTTCCAGGTACTCGCTGGTTTTGGTGACGGTCATGGTCAAGTGCTCCGATGAATGCGCGGGCGCCAATCGTGGGGGACGATTGCCCGGGAAAGGCGCGCATTCTACGTTGCCGAAGATGACAGGTCGAACCTTCCTCCGACAGGGCACACTCTGGAGCTACCACAAGACCAATGTGGGAGCGGGCTTGCTCGCGAAAGCGGAGTGTCATTCAACCTGTGTTTCGACTGAACAATCGCCTTCGCGAGCAAGCCCGCTCCCACAGGGGATCAGCGTGTTTTCGGGAAAGCGTCAGACCCGCACATTGCCCCGTGGCCCGGCGATCGCCCAGATGATCAGGCCCAGTACTGGCAGGAGGATGATCAGCAGAACCCAGAGGATTTTCATCCCGGTCTCGGCGCCGCTTTTCAGTACGTTGATGATCGCCCAGATATCGAGGGCAAGAATGATCAGACCAATCAGACCGTTGAACGTGGAACCCATGGTGTCGCTCCAGAATAGTGGCATGCACTTTTAGGATAGACGGTCGCGCGCAGGGTTCCCTTTTATTGCGTTCAGACGTGAACGGCGACCTTCAGCGCTTCCAGCGAAGGCGCGGCAGCGATGCCGACTTCGGCGCACAGCTCCAGCACCCGTGGCACGTCGTTGCCATAGACCAGCACCACTTGCAGCTCGTCGTCGAGCAACTGGCTGAAGTTCATCAGCGTGTAACCGCCGTTTTCCTTGTTCAGGCTGCTCATCTGCACCTGGATGCGGTTGAGTGCGGTCAGCGCTTCGGTCTTGGCCAGTTGCTTGGGCTTGAGGTTGAAATCCACGCCCGGACCAAACGAGGCGACGATCTGCGCGAACAGGTCAGCGTAGGTATCAGCCTGGAACAGCACGGTTTCCGGCAGGCTGCCGACCACCACCCACTCGCCCAGCGGGATCGGGAAGGTGTCGTCGTAGTTGATGTCCGGGTTGGCTGCCAGAAAGGCGTCGGCATCGGCGTAGGCCTGCGCCGCTTCGTCGGCCACATTCAGGATCTCGTCCTCGCCCATGCAGCCGGAGCTGATTTTGCTGATGAGTTCGACGAGTGCGGCTTTCATGAGGGCGGATCCTGTGGAAGGTTGAATTTGAGGGCGCGGAGGATAGCGCATTGCAACCTCAAGCTGCACACAGAACATCTGCGGCGAGGGAGCTTGCTCCCGCTGGCGCGCGAAGCGACCCCAAACAGTGAGTTCACCATTTTTACCAGCGCTGCGCACTGGAGCGGGAGCAAGCTCCCTCGCCACAGAATCTCGACAGTCCTCAGGCCAGCAGTTTTTCCAGCTGCGCCGTGGTATCGACCGCGCCCATGGTGCGGGCCGCGTCCAGCGCGGTGACGCCATTGGCATCCTTGGCTTGCGGGTCGGCGCCCTTACTGATCAGGTAATCAACGATTTCAACGCGGTTGAACATCGCCGCCATCATCAGCGCGGTGCGGCCATCGAACGACGAGCCTTCGATCTCGGCGCCCGCTTCCACCAGTGCCTTGACCACCGCCAGATCGCCCTTGAACGCGGCGCCGGCAATCGGGCTCTGGCCGTTGCCGTTACGCAGCTCCGGGTCGGCCTTGTGCTTGAGCAGCACCTGCACCGCGTCGACGTGGCCATAGTAACTGGCGAGCATCAGCAGCGTGTCGCCCTTGCTGTTTTTCAGGTTCACCGGCAAACCGGCGCTGATCAGCCGATCGAGCATCAGCGCATCACCGTCGCGTGCCTTGTTGAAAACCTGCTCGGTGAATTCGGCAGCTTCTTCAGGGGTCATCTGGCGGCTCTGGTCAGACATAGGGCAACTCCACTTTCGGTTATTCGCAAAGCCGACAGTTTCCCGAGCGCGACGATAGCTGTCACCCCCTTTTTCTCAAGTCGTGCCATAGCCAATCTCAATAGCGGTATTTGCCTTGATGAATATCGGCCAGAATTTCGTCCGTCACTTGCACGTAAGTCTGGGTGCCAGGCAGCCACGCGTAAATCGGATCATCACCTGTCTGACCCGGGTCGAAGCCCTCGTTTTTCAGTCGGGTCTTTTGGTATTTGAAAGTCCCGGTGGTTTCCATTTTCACCTTCACCCGCAGAAACAGCGGCACCGCATAGGCCGGCATGCGCTGACGGGCGAATGCGAGCAATTCGGCGAAATCCAGGGTCGCGAGGGATTCGGCGGGCGTGATTGCCGCCATGCCGGCGCGACCGTTGGTGTTGCGCACTTCGACGCCGTAGGCGACGGCCTCGGAGATATGCGGATGCTGCAGCAACAGGTTTTCCACTTCAGTGGTCGAGACGTTTTCGCCCTTCCAGCGATAGGTGTCGCCGAGTCGATCGACGAACTGCGCGTGGCCGAAGCCAATATTGCGCAGCAGGTCGCCGGTGTTGAAGAAACGGTCGCCCTTGCTGAACACATCGTGCAACACCACCTTGGCGGTTTTCTGTGGGTCGGTGTAACCGTCCAGCGGGGCTTTTTCGTCGATCCGTGCCAGCAGCAAGCCCTGTTCGCCCTTGCCGACCTTGCGCATGAAGCCGTCGGCGCTGCGCAACGGCTGTCCGCTGTCGTGGTCGTACGCAACCAGCTCCCAGGCCATCAGCGAGAAACCGATGGTGTTGTCGAAGTTGAGGATATTGCTGAAGCCGATATTGCCGTCGCTCGCCGCGTACAGCTCACAGATGTGCTCGACGGCAAACCGGGTCTTGAACTCGGCCCAGGCGCCGGGGCGCAAGCCGTTGCCGATCATCTTGCGCACCGCGTGACGGCTGTCATCGGCGCTGGGCGGTTGATCGACCAGATAACGGCACAATTCGCCGACATAGCCGAGGGTGGTCGCGTTGTAGCGACGCACGTCCGGCCAGAACTGACTGGCGCTGAACTTGCGACGGATCGCGAACCCGGAAGCGCCGTTGATCGCCGAGCCCCAGCACACGCAGAGGCCGGTGGCGTGGTACAGCGGCAAGGTGCAATAGACGACATCGTTGGGCGTCATGTTCAGGGCGATCATGCCGAAGCTGGCCGAGCTGCGCATCCACCGGCCGTGCTTGAACACCCCGGCCTTGGGCAGGCCGGTAGTGCCGGAGGTGTAGATGTAGAAGCACGGATCGTCGAAGAACACTTCGCCGCTGCTGGGCGGGTTTTCAGTGCAGGCGTCAGCACTGGCACTGATCAGATTGACGTAGCCCTCGGGCGCAATGCCTGGGTGGCTATAGGTGTCACGGTCGGCGATAAACCAGGTGCGCTGCGCCGGGATCGACACCTGCTCGCGGATCGCGGCAAACGCCGGCTGCAATTCCTCACCGAGGACAATCGCCACCGGCGCCACCAGATTTACGCTGTGAATCAGTGTGTCGCGGGTTTGCGAAGTATTGAGCAGCGCACTGACCGCGCCGAGTTTGGCCAGCGCCACAATGGTCACCAGCAGCTCGGGACGATTTTCGATGAACACCGCGACCACGTCGCCCTTGCCGATGCCCTGCGCGCTCAGATAGTGGGCGATGCAGTTGGCCCACTGGTTGACCTGCGCATAGGTCAGCAAGACGTCGTCCTGCAAGATCGCCTGCCCCTCTGGATTGCGCAGCGTTGCTTGCTCGAAGGTCCAGCCGAGGCCACACGTTTGGGTCGGATCCGTGACGTTGGCGACTTTCATGCCCTTGACCACCCGCGGGATGGCTTTGGCGATCGTCGGCAGTTTGCGGAGCATCATGCTCCAGGTAATCGTGTCGCTCGACGCGTGACGCATGGCAGCTCCCCGGTCGGCCTGGTCGGCCGGTTTTTTTATTGTTCGGGCTGTGGGCATGACCTGCGTTGTGGGCAAGGTCGAGATCGAAAATACGTCAGCGCTTCTCGGCCTGTACACGCGGTTTTTGCAATGTTTTGTATCCGCCCTGTCACGCCCGGCGGCGGTGATTACGACTTTGCCGTTTGGTTCCGTTCAACTCATGAGAATCCCGCAAAATGCAGGATGCACGATGGCCATTCATGCAGATTGCACGACGAATGCAAATTTCACGATTTTTAAATTATTGATTTATAAGCATTTTTATTTTTTCGTGTGCTGGCACAAACGCTGCAACCTCCTTTGCATGCTTGCCATTCAAGTGCATACGGAGCTGAAAGACATGAGCCTGATCCAAGAAAAATTTACCTCGCTGTTCTCCAACTTCAACGTCACCACTGCGCCACGTCCCGATGGCGGGATTCTGCTGACGCTGCGCAGCAGTGAAGGCAAAGTATTCAAGCGCGCCCTGACGTATCAGCAAATGCACAACGCCGACCAACTGTCGTGGGCGATCAGCGCGATCCGTCGTGACTTGGCGGAAGAAGCCAGTGAGCTGCCGCAGATTGCGATGCTGCAAAGCCAGCAGCGTTTTGCCCTGCCGACGTATCACTCGCTGTAATTGATTCGAAGCTTTAAACAGCTTTAAACAAAAACAGGCCGGGCAGCTTTCACTGTCCGGCCTGTTTTTTTGGCTGATGCAAAACTCCGTGTGGGAGCGGGCTTGCTCGCGAAAGCGGTGTGTCAGTCAAAAATATTTGGCTGACACACCGCTTTCGCGAGCAAGCCCGCTCCCACATTGGATCGAGGGTGGTTAAAAGGCTTCGGGTTCGATGCCGGTGAAGCTGTCGACGGTGATATGGCTGCCCAGCTCCCCACCCTCGCGCGCCAGGCCGCAGGTCTGCAGGCCTGCCGATTGAGCGGCATCCAGCTCCTCAACGATGTCGGACAGAAACAGAATGTCCTGCGGTTCGACACCAATCGCCTGTTGAATGTTGGTGTAAGACTGCGCCTCACGCTTGGGCCCCGACGTGGTATCGAAATACCCGCTGAACAGCGGTGTCAGATCCCCCGCCTCGGAGCAGCCGAAGATCAGCTTCTGCGCCTGGATCGAACCCGACGAATACACAAACAGTTGATAACCGGCCTGATGCCAGCGCTTGAGCGCTTCAACGGCATCCGGGTACACGTGGCCCTTCAACTGCCCGGCGTGATAACCCTGCGCCCAGACCATGCCTTGCAAGGCTTTGAGCGGCGTGGCTTTGCGATCTTCCTCGATCCAGCTCAAGAGAATTTCAACAACCCGTTCAACATCGGCCTGCGGCTCGTTGCTGTCGCGGCGCACGGCGGCGATCTGTTCGGCGACATCGGCACGTTCGGCGTTCTGCCGAACAAAGTCCGGCAGGTGTTTGGCCGCATACGGGAACAGCACATCAAAAACGAAACTCACCGCGCTGGTGGTGCCTTCAATGTCAGTGACAATGGCTTTGATCGGCATCGGCTCAGTCCTCCAGACGTGGGAAGCGCCCGGCGATGTCTTCGCCGGTGAAATTCGCGACCCAGCCTTCCGGGTTGTTGAACAGGCGAATCGCCACGAAGTGCGGGTGCTCGCCCATGTCGAACCAGTGCTTGGTACCGGCCGGCACCGAGATCAGGTCGTTCTTCTCGCACAACACCGCGTAGACGTAATCGTCGATGTGCAGGGTAAACAGGCCACGACCGGCGACAAAAAAACGCACTTCGTCTTCGCCATGGCGGTGTTCTTCAAGGAACTTGGCGCGCAGTTCGGCTTTTTGCGGGTGATCGCTGTTGAGGCTGATCACATCGACGGTGATGTAACCGCGCTCGGTCATCAGCTTGTCGATCTGCTCCTGATAGGCGCTGATCACCTCTTCCTGGCTGGCGCCGGGCTGGATCTTCGCGGCGGCTTGCCAGCGGTCGAAGCGCACGCCCTGCTCGGCGAGCGTCGAGGCGATGTCTTCGAAATGGGTCAGCACCTTGTTCGGAATCTCGGGGCTGGATACGTGATAGACGGACAGGCTGCTCATGGGCAATTCCTCGGTATCGGCCTTGCCGTCCGGCTCTTGCAGACCGGTCGGGCAGTGCATTTGATCAGGCAAATGGGCGGCTTCGGGTGAAGTCAGCCTTGGCGGTTCATGACGCTGCGGGTTTTCAACTCGCATTCAAACAGAAATTCGAAGGCCTCGATCTGCCGCAGGGCATCGCTCATCTGCGCGCCCCAGGTGTAGAGGCCGTGGCCGCGAATCAGATAACCGACGCAATCGGGATGGGCGTCGAGCCAAGGCTGCACCTTGGCGGCGAGGCGCGCAATGTCCTGATCGTTGTCGAAAATCGGCACGCGCACCCGCGATTCGTGGGTGGAGATGCCGCTGAAGGCTTTTTGCAGTTCGTAGTCTTCGAACTCGATAAAGTCTTGCGGCGTCAGGCGCGACAGCACCGTGGCGTTCACCGAGTGGGTGTGCAGCACCGCACCGATTTCCGCGCGCCAGCTGTAGAGCTGAGTGTGGAGCAGGGTTTCGGCTGAGGGCTTTTTGCCCGGTTCCAGGCTGTTGCCGGACAAATCCGTGGCGAGCACGTCGTCCAGGCCCAATTGGCCCTTGTGCTTGCCCGACACGGTCAGCAGCGCTTGGCTCGGCGACAGGCGCGTCGAGTAATTGCTGCTGGTGGCCGGCGACCAGCCGCGACCATAAAGAAAACGCCCGGCATCGACGATCTGCTGGGCGAGCTGTTCACGCGTAAGGCTCATGGCCTGTCCTCTTGCATACGTGTGGCAATGATAACGGCAGCAGCGAGCGCCGCGAGACTGGCAATACTAAAGGTCAATGTCGCACCGAGGGCATTCCAGCTGTAACCGGAATACAACGCGCCCAGCGCGCCACCGGTGCCGGCCAGCGCCGCGTACAGCGCCTGCCCCTGACCTTGCTGACGCGCACCGAAGCTACGTTGCACGAACGCGATGGCAGCCGCATGAAAGCTGCCGAAGGTCGCCGCGTGCAGCACCTGGGCCAACAATAGTACCCAGAGGAATTCGGCGAACGAACCTAGCAGCAACCAGCGCAGCGCCGCCAGCAGAAAACTCGCCATCAGCACCCGACGCAATGAAAAGCGCACGAGAATCCGGCTCATCGCCATGAACATCAGCACCTCGGCGACCACGCCCACGGCCCAGAGCATGCCGATTGTGCCGCGTGTGTAACCGAGGCGTTCAAGGTGCAAGGTCAGAAAGGTGTAATACGGGCCGTGGCTCATCTGCATCAGCGCGACACAGGCGTAAAACGCCAGCACACCGGGGCTGCGCAGCTGCTTGAGAAATCCCTCCCCGCTCGGCCGATTACCTTGCGGCGGCTGCGCGTTCGGCACCCACAGGCTGCTGAGGACGATGCCGGCCATGATCAGCACCAGCGCCGCCGGGTAGATGTCGAGGCTCAGCCATTCGAACAAACGGCCCAGCGCGACCACGGTGATGATGAAACCGATCGAGCCCCACAGGCGAATCTGGCTGTAGCGCGCGGTTTGCCCCTGCAAATGCGCGAGGGTGATGACTTCGAACTGCGGCAACACCGCATGCCAGAAGAACGCGTGCAACGCCATGACCATCGCCAGCCAGGCGTAGGTCTTGCTGACGAAAATCAGCGAGAACGTCAGCAGCGTACACACCGCACCGAAGCGCACGATGGCCAGGCGTTTGCCGGTGTAGTCGCCGAGCCAGCCCCAGATGTTCGGCGCCACACAGCGCATCAGCATCGGGATCGCCACCAGCTCGCCGATTCGCGCAGCACTGAACCCGAGGTGATCGAAGTACAGCGCCAGAAATGGCGCTGTCGAACCGAGCAAGGCGAAATAGAACAGATAGAAACTGGACAGCCGCCAGTAAGGGAGCGCCGCCACGGTCAGGCCGCGACGGCTTGGCGATCAACCATCAAAGCTGACCCAGCACCGGGGTGCTGACGCGCACGTCGGCGTTCTGCCCACGATGACGCAGCAGGTGATCCATCAGCACGATGGCCATCATCGCTTCGGCAATCGGCGTGGCGCGGATGCCGACGCACGGGTCGTGACGGCCCTTGGTGATCACGTCCACCGGGTTGCCGTGGATGTCGATCGAACGGCCCGGGGTGGTGATGCTCGACGTCGGCTTCAGTGCCAGATGCGCGACGATCGGCTGACCGGACGAGATGCCACCGAGAATGCCGCCAGCATTGTTGCTGAGGAAACCTTGCGGGGTCAGTTCATCGCGATGCTCGGTGCCGCGCTGGGCGACGCAGGCGAAACCGGCGCCGATTTCCACGCCTTTCACCGCGTTGATGCTCATCAGCGCATGCGCCAGTTCAGCGTCGAGGCGGTCGAAAATCGGCTCGCCGAGGCCCGGCATCACGCCTTCGGCGACTACGGTGATCTTCGCCCCGACCGAGTCCTGATCGCGGCGCAACTGGTCCATGTAGGCTTCCAGTTCCGGGACCTTGTCCGGATCCGGGCTGAAGAACGCGTTCTCTTCCACTGAATCCCAGGTCTTGAACGGGATTTCGATCGGGCCGAGCTGGCTCATGTAGCCACGGATGACGATGCCCTGGCTGGCCAGATACTTTTTGGCAATCGCACCTGCCGCGACACGCATCGCGGTTTCCCGCGCCGAGCTGCGACCGCCACCACGGTAGTCGCGCTCGCCGTATTTGTGGTGGTAGGTGTAGTCGGCGTGCGCCGGGCGGAACAGATCCTTGATCGCCGAGTAGTCCTTGGACTTCTGGTCGGTGTTGCGGATCAGCAGGCCGATCGAGCAACCGGTGGTGCGGCCCTCGAACACGCCGGAAAGGATTTCGACTTCATCGGCTTCCTGACGCTGGGTGGTGTGGCGGCTGGTGCCTGGCTTGCGCCGATCGAGGTCGCGCTGCAGGTCTTCGAGGGAGATCTCCAGGCCCGGCGGGCAGCCGTCGACAATGGCGACCAACGCCGGACCATGGCTCTCGCCAGCGGTGGTGACAGTGAACAACTTGCCGTAGGTATTGCCGGACATGCAGGACGCTCCGTGAAATCAAACCCGAATTCGTGATGCGCGCCAGTATACGCAGGCTAACCGAGTAGTTCATCCTCGAACCTTAGTGGTGTTGGTGAGTCCAACCGGCACCTTGGCGAATGATGGCGTGATGATGCTGCGAGTTCTGATCTTGAGTCTTACCCTGTTTACCGGTTTTGCCCACGCGACTGTCCTGCAGCGCCCGATCTCTCTGGATACCGGGAGCGGTGAACTTTTCGGCTCGCTGTTGCTGCCAAAATCCGACAACCCAGTGCCGGTTGTCCTGATCCTTGCCGGCTCCGGTCCTACAGATCGTGACGGCAATAACCCCGATGGCGGGCGCAATGACAGCCTCAAGCGGCTGGCCTGGGTGCTGGCCAAACACAACATCGCCAGCGTGCGCTACGACAAGCGCGGGGTGGCTGCGAGCCGGCCGGCCACACCTGACGAGCGCAATCTGTCGGTGGAAGGCTACGTCGACGACGCCGTGGCGTGGAGCCAGAAGCTGAAAAACGACCCGCGTTTCGGCCCGTTGATTCTGCTCGGTCACAGCGAAGGTGCACTGATTGCCACCCTCGCCGCTCCGCGTGCCGACGCCGCTGCGCTGATTTCGCTGTCCGGCAGCGCGCGCCCGGTGGATCAGGTAATCCGCGAACAACTAGCCCGTAGCCTGCCGCCACCGTTGATGCTGCGCAGTAATGAACTGCTCGACAGCCTCAAGGCCGGTCACACCGATGACAACGTGCCGGCGCCACTGCAACCGATCTTCCGCCCGAGCGTGCAGCCGTACCTGATTTCGCTGTTTCGCCAGGACCCGGCCAAGGCCTTTGCACAACTGAAGATGCCGGCGCTGATCGTCCAGGGCAGCAACGACATGCAGGTCGGCGTCGGCGATGCGCAGGCGCTGAAAGCCGCCAAGCCCGACGCCGAACTGGTGGTGATCGACGGCATGAACCACGTCATGCGCATCGTCCCCGCCGATGTGAAGCGGCAATTGGCCTCGTATAAGGACCCCAATTTGCCACTGGCGGCGGAACTGGGCGGCAAACTCATCGAATTTATTGACGGCATTCGCAACCGTTAACCGTAGTTTGCCCTCCAGTCCTGCAAAAAACGGCCGATAAGCCTTTGTCGCCAGCGTATCGGCTGGCGACAAGCAGGGCTTGGACAGGATCTCGCCGTTATGACTGATACCCCGACTTCACCCGACACCACCGCTGAAAAAGACGCACCGCCAGCGGTCGAGCTGCCATGGGCGGACGTCAGCGTCGAGCACCACAAGATGCTCCGCCTGGCGCCGTTGCAGACTGACCGTCACACCGGTGGCCGGCCGTTGCGCTTTGTCGAGTTCGGCTATGCCGAGCGCAACAGCAAAGAACACAGCCTGATGCGCATGGCGATCAAACTGCCCGGTCAGCGCGTGCGCAAAGAGCAGAACCATCTGGATGTGTGGGTCAATCACACCAGCAAACGTGTGCACTTCGGCCCCGACAGCGGTTTGCAGATCGAACCGTTGAACCGTGGTATCGGTCGTTTCATGGCTGCACAAGGCATCAATTGGGCGAAAAAACGCTGGCCCGCCTACACCGTCGACGGCATGGACCTGAACAACAAGGACGCGCTGAACGAAGACACCCGCCTGCGTCGCGATCACTTCTTGCGTGTGCACGGTTTTGATGTGGTGTACGCCGATGCCCAGCATTTGAAGGGCAGCGTCAAAGAGGTACAGGTCGGTGACCTGTTGGGCGACTGGAACAGCGAGAAGCTGCAGATCGTCGAGATTCTCGAAGCAGCGCAGATGCTGCAACAGGCCGAGCAGAACCTCGCCGAGCAGGAAGTGAAGCTGAAGAAGCAGGAAGACAAGGTCAGCAAGTTCAAGCGTGAAGACGCTGGATTGCGCTTTACCATTACCTGTCTGGTGGCGTTTGCGGTGTTTCAGGCAGGATTGTTGATCTGGATTGCTACGCACCGCTAGATCAACACTGACCTGTGGCGAGGGAGCTTGCTCCCGCTGGACTGCGAAGCAGTCGTAAAACATGCACATGCGGTATGTCTGGTGCACCGTCATTGCATATTTTGGGTCTGCTTCGCAGACCAGCGGGAGCAAGCTCCCTCGCCACAAAAGTCAGTCAGGTCAGACGCGGGAAGCGAACAAGGCCTGATGATCGCGGCACTGCTCCGCCGTCAGCATGAACACACCATGCCCGCCGCGCTCGAATTCGAGCCAGGCAAAATCGACTTCCGGGTACAGCGCTTCGACGTGCACCTGGCTGTTGCCCACCTCAACGATCAATAGCCCCTTCTCGGTCAGGTGATCCGCCGCTTCGGCGAGCATCCGCCGTACCAGGTTCAGACCGTCATCTCCGCAGGCCAGGCCCAGCTCCGGTTCGTGCTGGTATTCGTCCGGCATGTCGGCGAAATCTTCGGCATCAACGTACGGCGGGTTCGACACGATCAGGTCGAAACGCTGCCCCGGCAGGCCATCGAAACCATCGCCCTGCACGGTGTACACACGCTCATCGACGCCATGGCGCTCGATGTTCTGGTTGGCCACTTCCAGCGCTTCGAACGACAGATCGGCCAGCACCACTTCAGCGTTCTGGAACTCGTAGGCGCAGGCGATCCCGATGCAGCCCGAGCCGGTGCACAGGTCGAGGATGCGTGCCGGCTCGTCGCCGATCCACGGTGCGAAGCGGTTTTCGATCAGCTCGCCGATCGGTGAACGCGGGATCAGCACGCGCTCATCGACGATGAACGACATGCCGCAGAACCACGCCTCGCCCAGCAGGTACGCCGTCGGGATGCGCTCTTCAATGCGGCGCTTGAGCAGGCGTTGCAGGTTGACCAGTTCGTCGTCTTCCAGCGCACAATCGAGGTAGCTGTCGGCGATCTCCCACGGCAGGTGCAAGGCACCGAGCACCAACTGCCGGGCTTCATCCCAGGCGTTGTCGGTGCCATGGCCGAAAAACAGATCCTCCCCATGGAAGCGGCTGACGGCCCAACGGATGTGGTCGCGCAGGGTACGAAGTCGGGAAGTGATCACGGGGCAGAACTCCAGAAAAAACGACTGGCGATTCTACCAGCCAAAACGCGTCACGACGACGCGGGAAACATTCGCGGCCGACAGTAGGACTTTTCTGTTTTTTGCATCAGCTATTGAACAGAACGTGTAACTTGACAAGGCTGCAGGCCAGTAACGACGCTGCCTACGATGGTAGCGGTTCACAGAACCGCTCAGCCAGAGGACAATGCCGCAAAAGCCCCACCCCAAGGAGCCCCGAATGTCCGTTCCAAAAACGATGTTTCAACTCAGCGGCCGCGGTTACGCAGCGGCCACACTGAGCCATGCCACCGTGGTCATCATCGATGCCCAGAAAGAGTACCTCAGTGGCCCGCTGGCCCTGAGCGGCATGGACGCGGCCGTCGCGAACATCAAACAACTGGTCGCCGCGGCCCGTGCAGCCGGTCGGCCGATCGTGCACGTGCGTCATCTCGGCACCGTCGGTGGCCTGTTCGACCCGCAGGGCGAACGCGGCGAATTCATCCCCGGCCTTGAGCCACAAGGTGACGAAACCATCATCGGCAAACTGCTGCCGAGCGCGTTCCACGGCACCGAACTGCTCGACCGTTTGCAGAATCTTGGCTCGCTGGACCTGATCGTCTGCGGTTTCATGAGCCACTCCAGCGTCAGCACCACCGTGCGCGCGGCGAAGAACCTGGGCTTCCGTTGCACCCTGGTCGAAGACGCCTGCGCCACCCGTGACCTGCCGTTCAAGGGCCGCGTGCTCAGCGCCGCCGTGGTGCAGGAAGCGGAAATGGCGATCATGGCCGACAACTTCGCCACCCTCGCCCTGACTCAAGATCTGATCTGATCTGCTCTGATGAGCGGCTCAGCACGCCGCTCATCCGCAAAAGCCTCGCATTTGCTTCAATTGCCTTAGCCTCAGGAACAACCCGGTCAACTCCCGGTCGAAGGGCCGATACCCATTGAGGAAGGTCGGAATGAAGTTATCCGATGGATTTGACGCACGCCGCTTGCGGCCCAAAGGCCAAAGCAACTGGCGTTTTCGATTCGGCGCAGCGATCGCCGCCATTCTGGCGACGTTCGGTGTGCTGCTGGCGATGGCCGGTGCCGCCAGCCTGCTGGGGCGCCCGCCGGCGCTCGGCGATTTGAATGCCACGCCGATGGGTTCGGCGATCATTCTCGCGGTCGGCTTGTTGTTCCTGTATTTCGGCGTGGCGCTGTGGCGTCGATGCCGGCGTCGCGCCAGGCAATCGCGGGAGCTGAACATGTCCCCGCACCTGATGAAAAAACACGACTGACTGCACGGCCTGGCTTTTTGCCGGGCCGTTTTGTTTCGACTTGGGTAAACTGGCCGCCCTTCGCGGAGGCTGACATGCAAGACGACGATTTTTCCCTGTTCAAAAGTGCGATCCAAGGCGTCAAGCCGATCAAGCACGACCGCGCCGACACTGGCAAACCCAAGGCTGACCGCGCGCAGATCGCCAAACTGCGCCAGTCCGCCACCGTGCGCACCGACACCACCACCGTGGATGGCCTGTCCGATCAGTTCGTGATCGACGTCGGCCCCGAAGACGAGTTGATGTGGGCCCGCGACGGGGTGCAGGAAAGCCAGATGCGCAAGCTCAAGATCGGCCAGATCCCGTTCGAAGGCAGCCTCGACCTGCACGGCATGAACGTCGAAAAAGCCCGCGAGACCCTCTGGGCGTTTCTCGCCGAGGCGACCAAATTCGAAATCCGCTGCGTGCGCGTCACCCACGGCAAGGCCGTGCGCCTGGACGGCAAGCGGCCGATGATCAAAAGCCACGTCAACACCTGGCTGCGTCAGCATCCGCAAGTGCTCGGTTTCTGCTCGTGCCAGGCGAAACACGGCGGTGCCGGCGCGGTGTACGTGATGCTCAAACGCACCATGATGGAAGGCCGCGACGAATAATCGCGTTACACCGAACTTGCAGGGTTGTGTCCGCCACCGTACCCTTGCCCTTTGCGAAAATCCCCACAGGTAGTTTCATGTCCCTGGAACAGAATTACACCGCCATGTTTAGGGGGTGGGAGTAGGTTCTCAGGGGCAATGAAATCAGGGGCTTAGCACCGAGGAAAACTCAGAATTTCGTGCTAAAACACGGTTATTGGTACAGAAATTGGTACGGCATTTAGATCCCACATACATGGAACAAGCCCCGCATCGCTCGAAACGATGCGGGGCTTTTTTCATTGTTGAACGATAGCCTGACCGTAAATCGAATGGCGGCTTCCGGCCAGAAGCGGTCGGTCGTGAAGGGGCAGTAGACGCCCCCTGGAAGAGACTGACGCCGACGTCAATAAAAGCAGTTTCTATAGACATACTGCGAACATAGCTGAATCCTATAATATCAAAGAGCCCTCGCAGGATGGATGTGGGGGTAGGTGCTCGCCCCCCTCACGAATAAAAATAGGAATATAAATGCTTCTCGCAAAGAACTGTTTTATAAAGGACAACCTGAAAACTAGAAAAACTATAAAGCTGGGCACTCTATATGAGTATAGAAAAATCGAAAGCGCTCAGATTGTCGATAGCGGTGAAGGCAAGTACTCTTTTTTACTGAAATTTGACGGAATCGTTGAGATTGAAAGGACCTGGTTCAGTCTCATGTTTCAAGGAGCAATCGGCTTAGGTGACGATGAGCATCACCCGAGGATTCCGGGAGCGATGAGCGCAGCTATTCATAATCTTGAGATGGTCGGCGGCAACGAACATATCATCAGAGTACGAAATTCCAGTGCAAGCGTTCAACGAGAAGCGCTAAATGGATTCATTTTTTGCATGTCCCAAGTTAGGAAGATGCGAGACGCTGTAGGATTATTTCCCAACTACGATGACTGTTGGTATATGACTGCAACAAAAGCGCATAAATTAGGAATAGCACTTTCAGTCCTGCTACGGGACCGCATTACCTCCGGGCGTGATTCAGGTAATCACATAGTTGATCCATGCATCCCACTAGCGAACCTGTCGGTTCACTGTCGGCATGAACCAGTGTCTTACATTGGTCGTGAGATTCATATTTCAGATACCAGCCTGTTCACAGCAGATCAGTTCATGCGCAAAATCTGGGATATGGCGTTTGTGAAACCCCCCTCTTTCATGGCAGAGAAGGAATATCGATTTAGCTTCACAATTGTGGCGGGAGACAAGATTCTCATACCTATCGTGGATAATTTGATTCTTAATGCTGAACAACTGGCGGAATGGGCGTTATGAGCTACGATAGATTGCGCATCCATTAATTAGGAAAAATATAATGTCCAACATTGATGTGTATTTACCGGCAGTAGATGGGTCCGCGTATTGGCCAGTAGCGAAAGGAGATTCGTGCAAGGAGGCTGTACATGTCCTCTTTACCGATGACTTCGCCGCACCACCTCATCGATTAGTAATCAAAGTCGCTACGGAAACCGGGAAGGTGGTTGAGGTGAGCATTCCGTACGATGACGCTGGAAAGGCCACAGTGCGAATCGACGGTGAATCGGTATAACAATAAAATTTCGTAAAAACAGCTCTAGGGCGAACGTCAGCTATTGGACGAAAGCGGCCGCAGCCTGGCTCCGATGATGGATTGGTCGTACTAGTCCACAATCTGCCCGGCCTGATGGGTTGAACCGCCTGGAGGACATTGCTTTGTAGCAATTTTTAAGCACTCCATGATTACTGGCCACCATGGTCGACTCTGGTAATTTTCGTACATGTTGAATGATACGACGTAGCATCAGCTAAGCCATCACCCTCGAGCCCTTTGAAAAAACCGGCTCAACGTTAAGAGGACTTGATACCAGTTAAACACTTTAGTGCACTTTAAACCGTATAGAGGAAAATCAACACGATCTATAATTGCAGACCAAAATTAAAAGCTTAGCAACATTCGCGAATGCTGAAAACAATTCAACCTTGTACATCAAACTATGCAATGTAATCGCAACCACTGCAGGCAACCAAGATATAACCCTAAGCGTGCGCAGTGATTTTTTTAGCTTCGACTCATTTGCGCTGAGCCCGTCAATAACTTCTTTAAGAAAAACACGCAGATCCTTTGGGTACTGAAGTATGTTTTTTTCATGAACCGAAAACATCATGATGCGAGAATGTCTTACACGTTCATACTGAAGCTTTTGCGCAGCCAATGTTTCTGCCAGCAATGCAGAGGTTAGCGTGATACCCAAAACCAAAATTGATTGTTCAAGAACCCCATCAGCCTTAATTAACGCAATAACAGCCACTAATGAAATCGGCACACTTAGTATCTTACCGCTTATATCACTCACAACTTTAGACATTTGATCTGCAACAGTCAATTGAGCAACTGCCACCTCTTGCTTAGCCTTGTGAAATGAAAACCCACTCAGATATACCGACAGATTATTTTCGTATAAAGCCCGAAAACCAGCCCAATTCACGACAAGAATTCTAAATCGTTCCTTACCTTCCGAATACCCAGACAAAAACTCTATAAGAGTTGACCGAAAGATTGAACGCTCTTTCACGAGATTCGGGTTTGAATCGACATTATGTTCTTGAAGACTATTTAGAAGATCAAGACCAATTTCACACGACAATAACTCCTTATCCAAGTACGGATTAAGAGTTATAGCTTTTTGCTCTTTATTAGCCTCATCAGTTACAAAAACCAGCTTATAGTCATCGCTTACTTCTTTCCCGTCATGATAGTGAGCAAGTTCCGCCAAATACATCATGAGCTTGCAGATGCCCTGAAGAGCTTTCACCCTTTCATCAATGGGCTCTTCAGAGGAAAGAATATCATCATCGACCAAATAAAAATGAGGTGGAAGCGGTACTCTAACAAAACTCTTCGACCTATTCATTAGATCTTCTAGATCCTTGAATACAGGTACTTCACCTGAAGCATCCAAAGTAAAAGTAAAATTCAATGAAGTCCATTTTGTCGCAGGAGTGAATTTCCCAAGCGAAAAATCATATCCATCTATTACAAACTCAACCATCCGCCCCGCTTTAGAATCACGAAGTAATGTGATCGACTCACTGACAACCTCATCAAACTCAAAACATTCAAATGTGAAAGTATTACTTCGCCACGTACGTGGGCAACCTAACTTCCTATAGGCGCCAACAAACTCCAAGACAGCGGACATTATTCTTCTACTTCCGGATCGATGGTCTTATCTGCGATGGCCTGTCGAATTATCGCGACTGCTTCTTTAGATAAATTATTGATAACCAATCTACGCTGCGCCTCTTCAAACCTAATTTCCGCATCAACTCCCTCACCGAGTGAATTTCTATCGAATTTCAGCTGCCAATTATCAGCCTTATAGACCACGTGAGTATATTTATTCAAAATGCCCTTATTTAGGGGAAATTCTACTGGCACCCCAATCGCATCACTATTAAGGTGCCCAGTAAATTCATAGGCAAGCTCATCTGCCTGGCCTTCCAACTCCGCCGGAAAATAGTCACGAGCAATCTTTTCCACCTCAGAAAGCTTTACGGAAAATCCTAAATCTCGCTGCTTCTCCAAATATCTTAGCAAGTCATCCTTAAAGGAAATACTATTTTCACGCAAATTAGGACGATCACGAAAAAACTTAACACTTTCCTTTATAAGGTTATCAGTGGCTGCTGCTGAAGCAGTACCCACAGCACAGCCAAGGGCAGTGACAAAATACCCAGCTGCGGAACGTGCTGCACTGTGACTAAGAAAACTGAGGTAATTAAGCTCTTGCTTTGCGACTTCATCAGCCAAGAGGTGCTCATTGTATTTCTGAAAATTAATTCGAGCTGCGTGATACAAGCTATTCAAATCCAACTCAATCAGTTCCTCCGGCTCAAGGTTTTCATTAAGCCTAAGGCCATCCCTTTTTTTAAGCATTGTTATCAATAAAAATCTACTCTGAGCTGTTTCATAATCGACAAAAAGAATATACCCCCCCGAAGAGGCTGGCTTTTTGTCCGCCGCACTGTGCAGTTCCCCCATTGCTGAACGAGTGACTTCCAAAAAATTATTCACATCAGGCACTAACTTAGAATAAGCACTAAAGTCTGCTGGAAACTCACTCTCTGTGTTTTTCGCAAAGGTACCATAATGTGCAGCGTTATTTTTCTTACCATAAATTGAAGTCGCCCCGAGTATTAACTTGCTAACAGCAGGCTTGTCTTTACCCAGTACAACATCACGTATATCAGAATCCTGAATATCTTTATGCTGTTCCTTGACCAGCTCATGGACAACAGCAAAATTGACTTTCGTTTCCATTTCCGATCCTTATTGTATTAATTTTTTTGATCCCTGACTGCTCTGAATCTAACCCATGATGGCAATTTGACTCAAGATTTGAATCTACAAACAAAAACAAACGCATTGGATACTGTAGTTGAGTACAGCATGGACCTCGTAAAAACGCGCGTGTCGCTTCCACGCGACCACGGCATGCTCCGATCCGCCCCGCCTCGACTGATGGACCTCACGAATTATGCGCAACGAACTATCCACAGCTGATCCAACCGAGTGGTGAAGCTTTGACTCATCATTTCGCGCCGCATTGACCAATCGGGACTGATCGGCACACCCGCAGACCGCAGTGTTCCCCTACCCCACCTCTCGTTGATCTTATCCAGCACCGTCATCAGCTTCGTCGCCTCGGCCGACTGCGTGGTGGCAAATAGATCCTCGGTGAATTCACTTCGCTGACAAAGGTTGACGAGCATCACCTCTGCCTTGCTGTACTTGAATCCAGGCCGGAATACGCGCTCGACAGCGTCGACAGCTGCCTTTGTCAGCAGACGCACATCATCTGTGGGATATGGCAGCTCGACGAGGACTCCGTTTGCGTACTTGACCTCATTCGGATTGAACATGCCGGTGCGAATGCTGACGCGGATTTTCTTACACAGTGAGTTCTGGGCCCGCAGTTTTTCCGAGGCGCGCATCACGTAAGTGGCGACGGCCTCTCTGATCGGTGCCAGCTCTGTGAGGCGCTTGCCGAACATCCGGCTGCAACAGATCTCCTGCTTGGGCGGATCCGGCTCGTCCAATTCAAGGCATGCAGTGCCAGCCAGCTCTCGGGAGGTTTTCTCGATTACCACGCTGAAGTTTTTCCGTAGCGTCCAGGCATCTGCCTTGGCCAGATCCATCGCAGTCTTGATGCCCATACCATCCAGGTGCAGTTTCATGCGCCGCCCCACTCCCCAGACCTCTGCCACGTCCGTGTTGCGTAGCACCCAGTCGCGCTTGATCGGGTCGCAGATGTTCACGACGCCACCGGTTTGCGCCTGCAGGCGTTTGGCAGTGTGGTTGGCCAGCTTGGCCAGGGTCTTGGTGTGCGCGATGCCGACGCCGACCGGAATGCCCGTGCAGCGAAGGACCTGGCTGCGGATCTTGCGGCCGAGGCCGTCCACGTCGTTGATGCCGGTGAGGTCGACGAAGGCTTCGTCGATGCTGTAGACCTCGACGGCTGGCACCATGGACTCGATCAAGGTCATGACACGTTCACTCATGTCACCGTACAGCGCGTAGTTCGAGGAGAACGGGACAATGCCGTGTTGCTTGAGTTTGTGTTTGATCTGGAAGTACGGCTCGCCCATTTTCACGTAGGGCTTCGCGTCGTAGCTGCGGGCGATGACGCAGCCGTCGTTGTTCGACAGCACCACGATGGGCACTTTGGCCAGGTCTGGTCGGAACACACGTTCACAGCTGGCGTAGAAGCTGTTGCAATCGATCAGGCCGTATACCGGCGGCGCCTTAGACATGGCTGCGCACGCTACTGGTGATCACACCCCAGATCGCCAGTTCGTCACCTTCAAGGACGTATCGCGGCGGATATTTAGGGTTTTCCGACATCAGGATGACTTCTCTACCGCGAATGCACAGACGCTTGCACACGGGTTCATTGTTCAACAACGCAATGACGATGTGACCGTGGGCCGGCTCTATTGATCGATCGACAATGGCCAGGTCTCCCTCATAGATCCCGGCGCCTTGCATGCTTTCACCAGTGAGCGACACCAGGTAGACGTGTGGCGCACGAATGTTCAGCACTTCATCCAACGAGATCTGCGCTTCGATGTGGTCTGCGGCCGGCGATGGAAATCCGGCCGGTACGCGGAAGAGACACAGCGGCACCTTCGAGCCGCCCTCACTGATGAGACCTAGAATTGAGTAACTCATAACGCACGACTTCCAATACTGTACGAATATACAGTTAACTTTCTGAAAGCCTTGCGGTCAATTTTTGTAGGAAATATCAGATAGGCGGGCAGGCAATGTGCGGACGACTCTCGCAGTACAGTGGCATTCACGACTTCGTTGCCGCCTTGAGCATGCCCAATGCCCTCGTCAACCACATCGGGGATCTACCGCTCGAACGCTACAACGCAGCTCCCACCACACAGCTTGCGCTCTTTCACCAGGAGGAGGGGTTTCTGCATGCAGATATGGTCCGCTGGGGATGGCGGCCGCATTGGGCGAAAGATCGTGCAGCCCCCATCAATGCTCGAGTAGAGAAAGTAGCGCATGGCCCGTTTTTCCGTGCGATCTGGCCGCATCGAGCGATTGTCGCGATCAACAACTGGTTTGAGTGGGTGGACGAAGGCGGGTCAAAAAAGCAGCCGTATTTGATCCGTCGCCAGGACCGTGCGCCCATTCTGTGTGCTGCAATCGGCCAATATCCAAGCGTTGGGCGACAACCCACCGAGCATGATGGCTTCGTGATCATCACCGCCGACAGTGCTGGGGGGATGGTGGATATCCATGATAGGCGGCCAGTAGCGCTTTCACCCGAGCTAGCGCGTGAGTGGCTAGATCCAGCCACACCCAAAGAGCGCGCCGAGGAAATAGCGCTTCACCAAGGTGAACCGACAGATGTATTTGAATGGTTCAAGGTGGATCGAGCGATTGGCAATGTTCGCAACCAAGGGGCTGCGCTCATCGCCCCGGTGAATCCAACGCCGGGCTAACCGACTCTACGCACGTTGATGACTTGCAGCATGATTTACAACTTTCGTGTAAATAACAGATTAACTGTTTAGACGTGGCGAACACTTGCGAAGCCAGTGATAACAAGCACTTCGCTCCCCCACAACCGGAAAAAGAGCACACCTTACTTACATATGTATGTACGTAATTTCCACTTTTCGTGTAATAAACAGGTGTAGGACGAATCCGGGAAGTCGGTCAGCTCAGTCATATACACCCATTGCCCAATACCAGCTTGGGACATACATCCATTGCCCTAATCCTCGGCCGCCATATACACCCTTAGCCCTAGTACCAAGAAGGTGTTGCGGGCACATACACATTCAGCCCTACTACAACTTCCCCGTGTGGAGTCGCAGCAGCAGATGTAATTAATTTCGATCAACCATTGACGAATACCGCAATAAACATCTAGTTTAAAAACAGATCGTCCTACCCCCTTTCCGCTACCGCGCCCATAAGCGCGGCATGTTTCTTTGCGAGAATAAAAATGAATGCTCTGATTCTTCTGATGGCGACTGTCGAGTTTCTTATCAAACTCACCGAGCTGTTGCAGCTGTGGGGCATCGGATGCCCAGGGTTCGCGCCATGGTGATCAGAACAATCCGCCCAGCGCTGCCGGCTCCCAGTTCATGATCACCAGCTCGCCGCTGATATCGGCCTTCCCCTGGCGCTGGTTGGTTGTGGTGTAACGAATGTCCAGAGTCTCGAAGTAAAAGCCTTCGAATACGCGACGGATGTCCGGGTGGTCGTTGATGCTGACCATCACTTTGCCTTTGCAGCGGCGCATGAAATCGGCCATCCGTTCGTAGTTCTCGAACGGAAAGTCGACGCCATAGCCGGCGGTCTGCCAGTAAGGCGGATCCATGTAGTGGAACGTGTGGGCACGGTCGTAGCGTTCAGCGCATTCAAGCCAGGGGAGGTTTTCGACGTAGGTGCCGGACAGGCGTTGCCACGCGGCCGAGAGGTTTTCCTCGATGCGCAGCAGGTTGATGGCCGGGGCGGTGGTCGCCGTGCCGAAAGTCTGCCCGGAGACCTTGCCAGCGAAGGCATGGTGCTGCAGGTAGAAGAATCGGGCGGCGCGCTGGATGTCGGTGAGAGTTTCGGGGCGGGTCATCTTCTGCCATTCGAACACCTGTCGCGAACTGAGCGCCCATTTGAACTGGCGCACGAACTCTTCGAGGTGGTTCTGCACGACGCGGTAAAGCGTGACCAGGTCGCCGTTGATGTCGTTGAGGACTTCCACGGGCGATGGCTGGGGCTTCATGAAGTAGAGCGCGGCACCGCCGGCAAAGACTTCGACGTAGCATTCGTGAGGCGGAAAAAGCGGAAGTAGGCGGTCGGCCAGGCGGCGTTTACCGCCCATCCAAGGGATGATGGGTGTAGACATAAAAAGCAAGACCTTTACTGTATGGATAAACAGGTGCTAGGCTCGCCGCGCTTTGTGCACGGAGCAAGAGCCTTGGCTGGACTTGCAGGGACAATCTGCAGGGACGGCGGTCGATCCGGATGTTGGCGCATCTGGACCGGCCGCTCTTTTTACGACGATTGATATGTAGGGAATCCTTCTCCTTGCTAATTCTCTTGAGTGACCTAGTCTCAATTGGCCATCACACAGGAGCATCGAGATGTCGAACGGAATTTTTTCGGTAGAGTTTGAAACGAACCTTCCAGATAGCGGATCCGGCGTTGTGGTCATCAAGGACGGGGCCGTGAATGGGGGGGATGCAAATTTTTTGTACCAGGGCCATGTACCTCAAACCTCTGGTAGGTTTTCCGGGCCGTTTCAGGTTTCCAAATGGAAGGATGGGAACACGAGCGTCACTGGAATCGACAACTACACGCTCGACGCCAGCGGTGAGATTAACTACGAGACCGGCACTCTTTCCCTAAGTGGAACCGTTGCCGGCAACTCGAGTATTCGCTTAGCTTTGACCGGTAGGAAACTCTTGCCAGCTGTGTAGCAAGTGCTCTCGGGGAGCTGAAGGTTTCGACCTCGAACCTGCAGTCAGCTCCTACCTCTCCCTCTTCCGCGATACCTCTCGTGCGTAATCTTGACACGCGGCCAGAGCGATCAATCCCCGGTTGCCGTCGTCGGTGACGCCGATAATTCGTTGAGCATGCGCTGGGTCAAGTTCGGCTCTTGTGGAACCATGAACCATGCTGCCGGTGGTGGCGGAGGTTGGCACCGATCCGTTGCCGGCATTGGTGGTGGCGTCGAGTAGGACTGACAGGCGCAGATCAGCAGTGGCAAGACGGTCACGCAGGCGATCTTGATTACGTTGGACATCGGTCAAGGCTCGGTAGTGGGTTTGTTCACTGGTAGCCAGGCGCTGCTCAAGCGCGAGGCGTTTATCTTGTTCGGCGCGCTGTTGCGCGGCGGAGGCCAGGGCCATTTGATTGAGCGTTTCGGTGTGGAGGCGAGCCTGCTCGGCGAGCTGTTTGCCGTAGCGCCAATCCTGCACTTGCCAGGTGATGGCAGCGGATCCGCCGACCAAAGTGGCCAGCAGTGCGGCTTTGACAAACAACCGATGCGGCTCCGGGATCAGTTCGCCGAGGCGCATAGCACCGCCCTCGCCCGCTCCCACAACTGCAAGCGATCCTGCAGACCATTCAGGCCGCCGTTGATCTTGCGGGTGATCGCTTCGAACTCGTGTCGATCCGCCAGAGCATTCAGCTCACGAACCCACCAGAACCACGCGGCCGACTCGGCGGCCCACTGCGGCAGTTCCAGCAGCTCAGGCGTGCGCAACAAACGCTCATCGCCGAACAGCGCCAAGCTGCAGCGCAGGTAGTTGTTGTGGCCGGTGATCTGAATCAGCCCACGGCCACGGTAGCGCTGGCCATCGCCGTCGGCCTCGGGCGTGTTGCCCAGCCGTGCGGCCAGAGTCCCGGTGTCATACTTGCTCAGGTACTGGTCGCCGCCCAGTTCGCGCACGTAATTCAGCTCGCCGGATTCGTGTCCGACCTGGGCGAGAAACGCAGCTTGGCGTTGCGGTGTGTTGATCTGCCGGCGGATCATCGCGGCATTGAGCGCAGAAACAAAAACGCCCGCTTGGCGGCGGGCGTTGGGCATGATGCGTTGCAGTTGTTGCTCTGTCAGTGACATGGAGTTCTCCTCGGTTGTGGGACTTCGGCGCTACTGCTTGATCTGAACAATCTTCAGATCCTTCGCCGGCTTTTTCTTCTTGCCTTTGGCTTTCGCCTTGCCCTTCTTGCCGCCATTGCACTCGACCGTCGTGCTCCAACCAGCCTGTGTGAACACCTGCTCCACGGAGTCGACCAGGTACTCGCCGTCGAGTCCGACCTTAAAGCCCTGGGCGTTGATCGATCGTTCGGCAAACAGGTCGGTGCGCCCTGCCATCTCCAGCCGGACGCCGGCCGTGGATCGATTGAATGCAGTGAGGCGGGCTTGGGCAGCAGCTTCGGCGGCTGACTTGTTCGGGTAGATGTGCCGGTCGGTGTGCACCGGCGGCAAGCCGTCTGGTGATTCGTCGTTGTCGAGAGTGACCACGGCGAGCTTGCCGGTCTTCTTGTCCTGGTGCTTGGCCGACACGGCTTTGTGGGTGTTGCGGTCACCAAGCCTGAACTGAAAGCGGCTGACGTCCCGACGATGGATAGTCACTGTTCCCAGCGCTTTGCCCGATGCGCTCTCCCCGCCCTGACGTGGCATCACCAACAGCTTGCCATCGGCCACCTTGGCCGTGCAGTCGTACTGCTTGGCCAGACGCGTGATGAAATTGAAGTCCGATTCGTTGAGCTGATCGGCGCGGGGCACCTTGGTCTGCACTGGGCAGACCGCCTGCCATCCGTTGCGAGCGGCGACGTCGGCGACGATCCGCGACAACGGCACGTTTTCCCAACTGCCGCTGCGAGTGGTCTTGCCGCTGCCACGCATGTCGCTGGCCTTGCCGGTGATCACCAATGTGTCCGGCGGGCCGGACAGCTCGATCTCATCAACGACGTAGCGGCCGATGCGGGTCAGTCTGGTTTCTGCGTAGCCCAGGTAGATCTCGATGCTGGCCCCACGCGAGGGCAGAACCACCGCACCGTCGCGGTCATCGATACGCAGCTCGAACTCGTCGGACTCCATGCCGGGTTTATCTGTGGTTTTCAGCTGCAGGAGGCGGTCATTGATCCGCTGGGTGATGTCGGCGCCGTCGGCCACGACACGAAAGATTGGGGTCATTGTTTCGTCCAATAAAAAGCCCGCACAAGGCGGGCTCAGTGGTTTCTACTTTCTGCTGGTCAGTCGATCTTGACGATGGTCAGGCTGTCCTCTCCCACAGCAATAACGCTGTTACAGACGGGACAGGCAAACACGTCGTTCTTAGGATCAACCGGCAGCGATTTGGTGCATGCTGGGCAGCTGCCGACGAGCTGGGTTTCTCGAAAACCGAAAGTTTTGAAGAGCACTGCTCCCATCACCCCAATAGCGAGGAGCCACCCGAGTACAGGAATAAAGGCCAGAAAGATCGCACCGATGGTGCCGAAGATGATCCAGTTCAGCCTGTAGTTGAGCTCCCCCCAAATGCTGCGTTTTACTTTCCTTAACTCTGTTGATCTTTCCATGAGGAGCGCCTTAGTCATTCGCAAAAATGACAAGCTTATCGGCGCCCGACGGGCAGGGCAAACCCTGCTAAACCGAGCTCGACATCGAACTCACCCCCACAGCATCACCTCACTGTCGTCGGGCGCCGGCAGATCAGGCAGCTCGATCACGATCCCGGCGCGGTAAGGTTGCGGCTCGTCGGCCAGGCCCTGATTAGCATCCAGCACCGCCTCGACCGCTCCGTTCAGATGCCCATAGGCGTGGTAACACAGGGTGTCGAGCAGATCCCCGTCAGACGTTCTGCAGGTCATCGCCATAACGCACAAACTCCAAAGTGAACGCCTGCTTGCGCGGGATACCACCCTGCAGCAGCGCGCTTTGTTCTTCTTCGACGCTCTTCAAGCACCAGGTGCCGAGCACGTCGCCATAGCCGGTGGTCAGCGTCAGGGGCAGGAGCTGGGCGCCCAGGCTGCGCAGGGTGTCCAGCTGCTTGATGCCGCCTTTGAAGCCGGGAAAGATCGCGCCCTTAAGGGTAATCTTTTCCTCACCGATGCCCACCGCCTGTTGCGCCGGTCGGCGAGTTAGGCGTTCCTGTGAAGCCCAGCGGTATTCGGTCGAGCGCCGCAGCTCGTCGAAGGCGGCGGTATCCAGGTTGAAGTAATACGGCACCGCTTTGGGATCCAGCGGCTGTACGATCAGCAGGTGCGGAAACGGCTTCACTGCTTCCGGTACCGGCGTCGCATCCCCAGCCAGCGATCCGGTTGGCAGGATGTTCCCCAGCGATGGGCTGACCTTCCCGGCGATCTTGTTGATAGCGGTCGACGCTCGGGCGGCTTGCTCCTTCAGTTGGCCCATGCGCTCATCGATTTGCGACACGGCACGCGTGGCTTTGTTGTAGGTGGCCACCACCTGACCAACCTTGGCCTGGGCGGCGTTTACCCCGCGCATCACGCGCTGCAGTTTTTCACCGACTGCCGGACCGACAATCGGAATGCCTTCCAGCTCCGAGGCGGCGCCGCTGATCTCGCTAATCGCACCGTTGACCGGCCCCATCATGCCGTCGAGGCTACGCCGTCCGGTCTCCCCCGCTGCAGCCAGTTGCTTGAGCCCTGACTGCAGCTGTTCCATGTAGGCCATCAGTCCTCCTTACACATGCGGTTCATCGTAGAGTTTGCGGTTCTGCAGCTGCTGCGTGGCCTGCTGCATCTGCTGCGCAATGAAGGGCTGCAGCTCCCGCGCCATCTGTGCCGGATCCTTGGCATCGCCCTGTACGGTAATGTGCAGCGGCGCAGAGATCTCGACCCGTTGTTCGACCTTCGGTGTTTCGGATCGGGGTGCCGGGATCGGCGCGGCCAGCAGAGGTGGTGGAATCGGAGCGCTGGCAGGCGTGGTCAACGAGCGGGCGACATCGCCCAGCGCTGCAGCGTCGGCTGGGCGCTCAGGGAGCAACTTGCTGATCGTAGGCACTGCAGGTGGTGTTGCACCCGGCGCAAGCGGGCCGGTGGCGGATTTCGGTGCGAATGACCGGGCGATGTCACCCATCACCGGCGGCAGGTTTTTCCCGGCATCGGCCATCATCAATGGCCCGGCGTCCGGTACACGCTTGAGCGACTCGTCGGTACCGAACAGTTTTTTTCCCAGAAAACCTCCCGCCGCATCGCCGCCCATGTAACCGAGATAACCGCCGATCATGCCGCCGACGATGTTGCCAATGATCGGCACGGCCGACCCGATGGCGGCGCCTGCAGCTGCACCGGCCAAAGTGCCGGCCAGCCCACCTGCTGCCTCGCCGTAACCTTCGGCCTTTTCGTCCTGAGTCACCGCATTTTCGTAGGTGTCGTAGGCTTTGAAGCCGGCGTCAACCACCGCGAAGAACGCCGGGCCCTTGACGCCTTCGGCGATCTTGGCACCGCGACCGCCGCCTTCGTGACCGCCGCCACGGCTGCCTTTGCTCTTCTTGCCTTCGCCGGCCTTCCCGTCCTTCCCGCCTTTGTCCTTCTTGCCTTCGCCGCCATCCAGATCACCGGCATCCAATCCACCGCCGGCACCCGGCAGGTTGGTGACGATCACTTTTTGCGGGATGTTCGGGTTGCCCATCAGCGTGCCGCGCCCGAGGTTCATCAACCCCTTGCCGACCTTGAAAGCGCTGACGGCGCCCTTGAGTGCGACCAGCCCAGCCACGGCCGTACCAATGCCGAGCGTGACCCGTGGAAACTCATCGGCGAAGCCAGATAGCTTGCGGCTGACGTTGTTGATGCCGTCAGCCACTGCGTCGGTAACCGGCCGGATCGCATCGCCAATGCTGCGCATGGCGTCATCCATGGACTGCGCCATCTCGGACCATTTTTGCGCCGAGGTTTGTCGACGCTCAGCGAGGTTCTTGTCGAGGATCCCGGTGGCACCGGCCGAATCCTTTTTCAGCTGGTTGTACAGATCTTTATTCTGCATGTACGCGGTCAGAGCCGCTTTCACCTGCATGTCGGCAAACAGGTCACCGGTGCGCAAAGCCTCTTCCAGCGACTTCATCATCGCTTTGGCTTTCTCGGGGTCGGTCTCTTTGCTGATCGCCGCCGTGGCCTTGGCCATCTCGGCAGCCCGCTTCGGATCGGTCGCTTCGATGTACTTCTGCGCCAGGGCAAAGCTGGATTCCAGTGTGGACATGCCGTTTTGCAGACCGGTCTGCATCGAGCCCTTGTAGTCGATACCGGCCTTTTTGTATGCGTCGACCGTCTCGCCGGAGCCGATTTTTTCCATCCAGTTTTTGAGGTTGTTCGCCGCCTCGTCCGAACCGCCGGCGGTCTTCATTTGCACCTGAAGCATGGCGCCCAGCTGCGTCACCGAGTCCATGCCGGTGATGCCCAGCTTGCCCATCCCGGCCAACAGTTCGGGGAACCACTTGGCCATGTCGACCGCTTCAAAGCTGCCTGCCTGGCCTTGATAGGCGATGGCTTCCAGCGCTTTTTCCATCACCTTGGGGTCAGTGATCTTGGCGTTCTGTCCCAGTGCGTTGATCATCTTGGCCGTTTCAGTGCCATCCGATCCTTGGCCCACGGCAAACTTGGCCGCCGTCGGTGCATAAGCCAACGCCTTGTCCAACTCCATGCCGGCGCCAACCAGGGCGTTGACCACTTCAGCCACCTGATTGCGTGCCATGCCGGTATCGCGTGAAGTGTCGATCACCGTCCTGGACAGCTGCGCCTCTTCCGGTGAGTTGGCAATGTTGGCCTTGATCGCGATGTCACGAATGATCGCGCCGTAGTCAGCACTGACCTTGGTCGGGATGGCTGCGGCGGCGGTCAGCGCACCGGCCTGACCGAGGGTGCTTTTCAAGCCGGACCGGCCTTCCTCGATCTGCCGGTGTCCCAGCGCTTTCAGTTCGGCGCCGGCGGCGACGCGGCCCATGGTCGCGTAAGCCTTGCTCAGCCGTCCGACCTCGACGCCCTGTTTCTTGAGCAGTTCAAGATTCTTTTCGTACTTGGCCAGCAGCTTGTCTGCGCCTGCGGCGCCGGTCGCGTGTGCCTTGCGCCACTCTTCGCGCAGACGCATGGTGTCGCCGATGGTGTTCTGCAGGACTCGGGCCTTACTGCCCACCGAGTCCAGATGTTTGATCTTGCTTTCGACGTCCTTGAACGCTTTGCCTACCGTCTGATCGACGGCGCCGCCAATGACAAAGCCAAGCGCGAGGTTCTTCGCCATGTGCGTGCCTTATGCGTCGGAAAGAGTTGAGCGGTGGCTCAGTCGGAGAGCCACCACACCAGTTCGTTGAAGGGCATGGCCGTGATCTCAGCCGCCGAGAACCCGGTCTCCCTGGCCATGCGCTTGGCCAGGATCTTCAACGTAGAGCCGTCGCATTTACTCGTCCGTGACCAGGCGAAAGTAGCCGGCCTGCAGGCGCAGGTAGTCGACCATCTTCAGCCCCATCAGATCCGCTTCAGGGGTCTGGGTCAGCGAAGCGAACAACGACATTTCACGCTGCTCGGCATCACCGTTGGAGGCCGCCTGCGCAGCTCGCACATCACGCACGCACGGTGCACGCATCATCAGGGTGTCGACCGTGACACCGGACAGCTCGGTAGGGTACTTGAGGCTGATGCGAAAGCCGTCGTCAGACAGCTGCAGCCACTTTGGCAGCGGTTTTTCGGTGGTCGGTTGAATGTCTTGATTCATTTCGTATTTTCCTTAAAGGCCCAGGGCCGCACGTTCGTCTGCGAGCTGGTCGACGCCATCAATGACCAGCACCATGCCCAGCATGTCGATCTCGTAAATCACCCGGCCGGCGACTTCGAGCTTGTAGTAGGTCAATGCCATGTTGTGTTTGGTTTCGGCCTTCTCACCGGCCTTCCAGTCGCCCATGTCGACCTCCTTGATACCGCCACGCATGGTGACGATCACCGGGGTGACCTTGCCCTTGAGCCCCTTGAACGAACCTCGGAACACAGCGCTGCAGGCGGTGCGGTCGGACAGACCGAAGAACTTGAGCGCTTCGCGCCGCACACCGTTGGTGGTAAAACCAGCTTCGAGCTTTTCCACGCCGGTCGGGATCTCGACCTCGCCGGCCATGCCGCCGCCCCGATAGGCTTCGGTTTTCAGCACTACCTTAGGCAGGGTCAGGCTCGGCATTTCGCCGGCAAAACTGACGCCGTCGATAAACCCGGCGCAGTTGGAGAGAACTTCAGGAATCATCAGGGTGCCTCCTTAGGCAGGTTCAAGCACTTCGGTCATCCACTCGTTGGTGACCTCAAAAAGGAAGTTCGGGTTTTCCGCCGGCGGTACGTCGGTGAAGCGGATACGCCAGTACACCTTGCCCTGCTCGATCTGGCTGGCGGTGTTCAATTCGTGATCCGGAAACACCTCGAAGTTGATCACCGCGCCTTGGTTCTTCAGGTCGCGCATGAACGCTTCCAGTCCGTCGGTGACGTCCTTGACGTAGGTCTTGGTGATCGAGCGGTCGACCGCCCATTTGTGGCCGGCCTGCACCGCATCCATGAGGATGAACAGCGTGCGTACGCGGGTGACGAACGCCCATTTCGGATCGCTCGAAAGCGTGCGGTTACCCCAAAGGCGGTAGCCGTCGTCGCGAATGATCGTGGTGATATTGGCGTTGTTGAGCAGGTTGGCCCGACAGGTCTCATCGCCGTCCAGGTACTCGACCGCGCGGGTGGTGCCGGTGATGCCGGTGAACTCTTTGTTCGACGGCGAGGCCCAGAATCCGTAGATCGCATCCGTCCAGGCAAACAGGCCGGCGGTCCACGCAGAACCCGGCGCATCCACGGTCTTGCTTTCGCCGGTGTCCCAGAACTGCACACCGGGGTCGACCATGAACAGGTTGCGGCTGCCGAAATTGTCGGCGTAGGCCATGGCTTCCTCGTCGGTGGTGCACGGCCCGTCGATGATGCCAATGGCGCGCAGCTTCTGCGCCAGACCATCGATGGCGGTGGCCACCGCCTTAGTGGCCGAATGGCCAGGTGCGATCAGCAAACGCGGTTGGGCGTTGAACAGGCTTTTGCCATCGAGCAGTGCCTGCAGGCCAGTACGCTGCCCCGAGGCCAACACGCCGCCGATAATGGCCGATGTCTGCAGCGCCGGATCATCCATCTTCGGCACCCCGATGGCGACGATCACCGCCTTGGCTTTTTTGTAGATCGCCTGGCAGGCTCGGGTAACTGCCGATTCCGCGCCGAACGCTGCAATGGCTTCGCGCTCGGTGGTGATCAGCTTCAGTTCCCCAGCTTTGGCAGTGCCGCCGCCAAGCACACCCGGCGTGAAGGTGTCGCACAAACCGATGATCGAGGAAGACGGCAGCGTGATGGTGCGCGCGCCGGTGTCGACCGCTGTGGTCGTGACGCCGTGAAAGAAACTCATAAGGCTCGTTCTCCAGAAACGAAAAAGCCCCGCGTGTCTGCGAGGCTTGAAGTGTTGGTATTGCTTGAGGCGGAATGAACACGCCCCGACAGTGCGGGGCGTTCAGGTGGTTTGTGTTGCCAGCCAGGTCGGTGTCGGCGGACGGTGTTCTGCGAGCGGGAATTGTGAGCCTTGCGGCCAGTCGCGCAACTGCCGGCGGTAGGCCTGCAACTCCGTGTACTGCTCAACCGTAAGCGAGGATTCGCCTCCTTCTTCCAGCTCGTCGCGATGCCGGGAAACCAGCGGATCGGTCAAGGCCAGTTGCGCGTCACGCCAAGCCCGCTCGACCGCCTCCAGTTCGTTAGCATCGAGCGGCGGCGGATCAATCAACACCGGCTGACCATCGGGGCGGGACGACATTTTTTTAGGGCTGACCGACAACTCATCAAGCAGCGCCTGCCAAACACTTTCGGCTACTTCGACCACGTCCGCCGGCATGTCGGCGCCGTGGATCTCGGGGCGATAAGCCCCACAGGTGGTCGGACTGAAAAAAACAATCTTGCTCATACTTAATTCCCTATAGCCCGCCAGTAGGTCTGCCAATTCGCTTGAGCAGCCCCCGACTGATTTTGTAAGCGCAACGTACAGCCGGTCGCACCCAACCCCACCCCCATAACCGCGTGCATCAAGCACGATGACCCGACGTGCATTGGCATGATGTTGCGCAGTCCGTTAGGGAACGGGATAGGAAATGTGACGTACACATAGCCGTTCGCATCCGTCATGCCCGTGCCCCACTGCTCAATCAAGCCCGAGGGCAGTCGGTGATAACCGCTCCCCCCCCAAGAGCTGGCGAACTCGGGGGCATACTTCAGGGCAGACATACCGCTTTCAACGACCCACTGTCCGTTCCCTGCCGTAATCACGATGGTAGAAAGCGATTGGAGAGTCACGGAAGCCTGAGAATTAACGGTCAGCGCGCTAATAATGTCCGCACCCTGCCGAGTGATGGTGACCACACCCGGCGTCGTGTTGAACAGATAGAAATTGGTTCCGGTGGGCACCGAAGCAACAAGCGGCAGGGTCAGCGTCCCTGACGCCGCCAGAACAATACGACAGCCAGCAGCCGATGCACTGAGCGTTGCGGGCAATGCTCCAATATCCACACGCCCGGCAAAATTCCCCAGCGCCCGCTGCACAAATTCCGTCGTGGCCAGCGCCTTGCCGCTATCGAACTGCGGCTGCGTGATGAAGTGCGCGCCGCTCATCGTGCCTGCAAAGCGCAAAAGCACCGAACCGCCGACCAGTCGCCACTGGTCTTGCAGGCGGATAAACTCGGCCGTGTCGCCCAGGGCCAACACCAACGGGCCGGCCACACCGGTCGAGGTGTACACCACGTCTGTACCCGAACCCACGACTTTTAAGCCACCCGGGCCAGCACTGACCAACGTGATCGTGGCTCCCTGCGCAACACCTGCTGTCGGCGGCAAGGTCGCCGTGAGCTGCGTAGCGGCGGAGAAACTGTGCAGGCCGCCGACGTGCGCCGCCGAAAGCACCAGGCTCGCATCGCTGGTCGTGAACCCCGAGAACTCGATTCCGCGCCGCTTGAGAAATTCAGTCGTCGCCAGCGACTTGCTGCTGTCGAACTGCGCCGGCGTGGGAGCCGTGGGGTTGCCGGAAAACATCGGCGAGAACAACCGGGCAAAACCGTCTGTGATGTCCTTGAACGTCAGTGCGGTGGTGCCCACAACAATCTGGCCATCCGTTATCAGCTGCCAAATCGTATCGGCCTGAGTTGCGCCAACCTCGACCGCCACCGTCAGATTCGGCGTCACCTTGGTGTTGTTGTCCGCATCTTTTGCTCGCACCCAAGCTCCAACCGCCGCCACATAAGGACCGTTGTCCTTGGCAGCCGTTTGATTTTTCACCAGCACCCGGTCACCGGCGTTGATCGAAACGCCATCCACCACCTGTAAACCGACCAGGCTGATATTGGCCGTGGTGGCTGCTCGCACCGATTGCTTGATATCGAGCTTGCTCAGTTCCTCCAGAATGCGTGAATCGACCCACTCACGTGTCGCCAGCACCACCGCCGGATCGATCTTGAGACTGATCTGCGCGGTACTGGAAACAATAAGGTTCATCCGCACCACCTGCGTACGTCCCGAGCCCTGCGACAGGATTGGCTTGAAGCTCGGCGCACAGTTCGCCACCGCTACCAGGTCGCCGTCCGCATCGTACAGTCCGACCTCACGAATCCAGCGTCCCCCCTCATCAGCTGGAATCACCTGCTCGGCGATGATTACTGCCGCATTGACCGGATCAATGCGTAGCTGATTCAGTGGCCGCCGACGCCACTCGTTGATCAGTTTTGTTTGCTTGGCGCTGGGTTGCGGGTCAGTGCCATTCGCATCACCCAGGCCCATCTGTGTAATGTTCCAGGGAACCCCAAGCACGTTGGCATTCGCCAGCTTGGCGGCACCCACGTCCGTGAGGATCGCGAAGAACTTCGAATTCTCATCAATCATGAATAAATGTCCAAGGTGTCAATGGAGTGTTCCCGCCCAACCACACCGAAGTTGCCGGTGACGTTGATGTCCTGCATTTCAGGCGGGTAAATGTCGAGTTCGTCGCCGTCGTAGAGGCATGCACCAACATTCAGGTTGCCTTGCGTCTCAAGGCTGATGGCCAGCCCCGTCAACTTGCGGCTGACCGGTTTGGCGTCATCGATCAGGCGTTCGAGTTCGAGGTACATTTCCTCGGTGATGCCGGTATCCAGTACCCCGACCTTCAACGCAAAAGTGCCCGGCACGCCTTCTGGTACCGTGTTGAACCATTCGACGATCTCGATCAGGTAGCCCAGCGGTTCGACGACTCTGCGCAAGGCACCGATGGTGCCCTTGTGTTTGTGGATAAAGAACGACGCCTTGATGGCCGCGCGCTTAACCGGTTCCGACCAGGCTGGATCCCAGCGGTCGACCGACCAGGCCCAGGCCAGATGCGGCAGCAGGTGCTCCGGACAAGTGTCGGGGTTGTACAACGTGCGCAACGGAATCAACGTGGTTTCGGCGAATGTCGCCTCGATACCCCGTTCCAGGGGAGTGCTGTTGAGCGGCAAAAGACTGCGCATGTCAGCCTCCCAGTACAACGGTGTAACCCGTGCAATAAGCGGCCTGCGCCTTGGTGGGTTTCAAATCCTGCCAATCCTTCAGTTCCACTCGCGCAACACCGGCGACATGCAGCTGCGCATCGACCCCAGACCGGGCTACCTCGACGCCCAGCCGGCGCCGTGGATTGATCCAGGCTTCCAATCGACGGATCGCCTCGGTAAGCGCCGCGTCGTTCTCCGGGCCGGCGCCTTTCATGTGCAGCACGGCGTCGACCCGGTAACGCAGGATCTCGGCGCCGCGCACGGTGACGCGGTCGCCCACCGGCCGCACGTCATCGTCATTCACAGCCACAGCGACCAAGGCCAACAACTCCGGGCCAGCCGTGCCATCGCCCTCTAATCCCAGCACCGTGACGTCGACGCAGGCCGGCGCCGGGCTTTCCGCCGTGGCATCGGCGACCAGCGCCGAGGCGTTTCGTGCGTGGAGGATGTAGCTGTTGCGGGGGCCGGCAGTGGTCAGCCCCTCATAGGCCAGTTGTACACGCTCGCGCAACGCATCATGAGACTCCATGATCGCTGCAATCGGCGGCACAGCCAGCGGATCCGCCGCTTGGATCACCAGGCGCTTGAGGTTGACGTTGGCGGCCAGGTGATCCAGATCGGCGCCGGTGGCGTAGGCCAGTAACTGAGCCTTGGCCGCGTCGTTAACGCGCGCCCGGTTACCGAGCTTGATATAGCTACCGACCTCCAGCAGCTTTGTCACCGGATCGCTTTCCAGCGAGGCGGTCCAGTTCGGCCCCATGTGTCCTCTGAACACGCCTAGCACTTCGCTGTACGTGTCTTCAAAGTCCAGCGGTTCCAGCACGTCCGGTGCCGGCAGCTCCGACAGATCTACCAGGGTACTCATACCCACACCTCCAACGTGCCGCGCTCACCGAGGTATTCGCCGCTGATCTTGAAATTGATTTTCCCGCCGAGGACGGAGACAACCGCCACGCGCTCAAGCTTGAGCCGTGGTTCCCATTGGTTGAGCGCCCGCACGGCCTCAGCCTGCGCCGCGCTTTTCCAGCCTTCGTTGATAGGCAGGTCGACCATGCGCCGGAGCTTGCTGCCGTACTCCGGCCGTTCGCGACGGCTCAGCAGCGGCGTTCCGAGGATGTCCGCAACCGACTGACGTAGATGCTCGATGCCGGAGATGGGCTGCCCGGTGTGGCGATCCATTCCGATCATCGGGTCTACTCCTTGAGCTGCTCGTATTCAGGGTGAGCCTTGAGGTATTTCAGCGCGACGTCATCGCCCGCCTCGACCATGACCAAGCTCTTGACCACGGGAAGGATGCGACCGTCCGGCAGAACCACCGTGCGGGAGGTGTAGAGGGCGTCGCGAAACTTGATGAGCTGGTCAGAGGCATGGCCGGGGAATCCCTGAGCAACAGGGACAAGCCCTGATACTGGCAGTGCTTCCGCGAACGCCTCGACTTCAGATTTGACCTTGGTCATGAGTATCTCCAGGCATAAGAAAGCCCGCGCGCGGCGGGCTGATGGATGGGTGGGTGATCAGTGCTTGTGGTTGGCAGTGTTGCCGGTGGTGTCCAGGATCGCACCGTCGCTGGTGATGTTCTGCGTGGCGTGCAGTGGCCCGTCGATATTCACCGGTCCCTTGATGTTCACTTTGCCTTCGAGATCGATCGTTCCCGACTTCACGGTGACGGCGTTGTCGGTCACTTCGGCCAGGGTTGCCCCGACCTTGATGACGATCATGCCGGTGGGCAGGGTAATGCTGTAAATGCTGTCCTGCCAGTCGTAGACCAAGCGCCCGCCATCCTCGAAATGCCAGACTTCGACATGGTCACGGTTGTCAGGCGGTGGCCCGCCGTTACCGTATAAGCCGGGAATGAACGTGCCTTGTGCCACTTCGCCACTGGCACTGATCAAGGTGCCCTGCTCATTCAGGCTTGGCGCTCGCCAGTGCCGTGCCTTGCCGGCGGCGACGCTGTGCCAGCGCACCCAACCGCTGACCCACTCACCGTCCGAAACGCGGCACACCGGTGGTGACGCCGTAAGATCTACCGCCACCACGTAGCAGTCCTTAACCAGGCCGGCGAGCATGCGGTCATGCTGGGAGCTAACGTAGCCGCCGCTCATGGTAGATCCTCCGGCGCAAAGTACTTGTCCTTGTTGGCCAGACCGGTGTCAGGCTCCACGCCGAACAGCAACGTGCCCGGTGGTTGATCAGGCCACGGCCATTGCGTTTCGCCGAGGTAGATCTGCTGCGTCCATTCCACAACCCAGACGGTGTAGCCGTCCAGCTCCGGCTTGGTCCAGTCTTGCATGGCCTGAACAAACTCTGCCGGTTCGACTTCCACACCCCACGACTGCATTCGCAGCAGCACGGCCAACTGACCGGCGATGAACACCGCTTGCTGATGGTGATCGGGCTGGATCGGGTCGGTAATCACCCGCGCCTCAAACTTGCAGGACAGACCCGTTTCGCCCGTTCCCGGATCGAGTCCCGGCTCCATCTCCGCCAACTCGATCAGAACCGCCGGCAATGCGATGCGATCATCAATGTTCGGCCAGACTGCAACAGTCTGAATACCTGGCAGGTGATCCTGAATATGCCGTTCAATGGCTTGATACAACTGCTCCAGGCTGAACGGCTCATCGACTTGATCCGTCATGTCATGTCCCCTTCAGGTGTTTCTGCAGTTCAAAATTGAGTTCCTGCTGCAGGACGTGCAGCAACTGTTCATCGGCCTTGCGGATCCAGCTTTCGAAGTGTGGCCGCGCCTGCTCCAGCGACACCTTAGCTTTCGCCAGTGGAAAGCGGCTGCCGTGTTCGGCGATCCAGCCCGAACTGGCCCCGCCCGCCCCGCTGACATCGCTATCGGGATAGTCACTGGCGTCGAAATGCTTACTGGCCGTTCGGATCCAGACATCCGCGCTGTTGCCGTAAACCTTCTTGAAGAACGCCCCCTGAAAGCGGCGCCCCGCCACCGACACACCGGACCGGCTCTGCCGGGGCCGGCCGATGCGACTGGCTTCCATGGCGTTGAGGCCGAACCACAGTTTGCCGCTGTTCGCTCCACCCCTGACCGGGTAAGCTCGCAGCCGCTGCCGCACAGCAGCAACCGCAATGCGCTCCTGTCGGCCAACGGCGCGGGCAATTTGCGTGGCAAGCCATCGCAACGTTTTGTTGATGGCTCGCCGCTGTGCCGCAGCAGCGGCCTTGGGTACCAAAGCGGCGAAATCCTGAAAAGCTTTCAGGTCGGCCGCCGAGGTTTGCAGCGAGATCATCCCGCCACCGGCCGAGGGTTTGACATAGCTACCGACGCTCATCGTTTAGCCCTCAACAACAACGCTACCCAACCGGTGCCATCCGGTTCCAGTTTCACCAGGTCGTACTGGCCGCCGCCGTCTTGCGCCGGTAGATCAATAAGAACCAGTTGGCCCGGCTCAATTCCTGAAGCATCGCTGACGCGGATCTCGAACTGCGGCTCTCGTAGTGCGGTGTTGATCCGCCCGATGCGTGGTTGTAACCAGGGGGCAGAAAAGAAACCGGCGACCTCACGACCGCCGACCGTTCCCATGTCGCCCAGTCCATCCAGCACCAAGGCATCCATGTCTTCGCTCAACTCGCGAAAGCCCACAGTCATTCACCGTCGTCGACGTCGTCGGCTGTGCCTGGGTTGTCTCGCAGCAGTTGCTGGGCACGCGGATCCTTGATAGCGGCAATGCGGCCCTCAGCCAACAGCGCATCCGCCACCTCTTTGTTGGGCGGGCTGTAGGGCTCGCCCTTGACCACCACGCTCCGGCCGTCCTGCACGCAACCGTCGATCACCAAGTATTCAGCTTTTTTGGCCATGTCACACCACCTTGGCGTAGATGAAAGCGTCCGGCTCCAGCAAGCCGGCCAAAGCCGCACTCTGCAACTTCAGCCAGCGAGCGCTCGGCTCTTGGGTGACCCAGCTTTTCGGAAAGCGGGCCGCTTCAACCAGACCGCTTTCCACGGCCTCCAGATCCTGGATTGCGCCATACAGCATCGCGTTGCGCGTCGAAGTGGCACCGAGGATCAAACCGCCGACCGGGATCATTGGCTGTTCGTCGTCGTCATCGTCCAGATACCACTCGTCATAGCCGTACAGGTCGACGCCCGGATCGTTCAGGTAACCCAGGTAAGTCACGCCGTCGGGTAATTCCTCTGGCTTGATCATGCCCATGTCGACGCGGCGAGTGTTGAGTTGCTTCATCACCGTCGCATTGGACTGGAAGGCGTCCAACGCTTCGCCGCTCATCGCCACGGTGTTGGCCGTGCGGCCGGAGTCCTTGGCGATCTTGCGTTTCCAACTGCGCAGGTTGCCGATGGGGTCGCTGTCGGCCATGCCCCATTGCCCGCTGCCGAGGCTGATCCGGTGGTCGCTGGCCATCAGGAAATCGATGGTGTCGTCCACACCCTCGCCGATCACGCGAACCTTGCCGGTGGTCAGTGCCTGGGCGCACATCCACTCTTCGCGGCGGACGATCTCGTCGTCCAGGTCACGCAGATCCTTGCCCAACAACTGGCCCGCACGCTCCAGCGGTGTACGGGTGGCGTAGGGGTTGTCGCCGGCCGAACGCTTGAGTACCAGTTCGGCGGTGGTCTCGCGCTTGGGTTGGATGTACGGTGGCGTGTAGGTGCTGGTGGTGTAGCCCTCGCGCAGCGACAGGCTGCCCGGCAGACGCGGATTGACGAACGGCGCCATCTTGCGTTTGCCCTTGATGATGTCGATGTCCACGGTTTTGGTCGGGAACGTCACCGGAGTGCCACCGTTGAAAAAAGTGTTCAACAGAAAGCGGCGTGCGGTCGGCATCTGCTCGACCGCTTCCAGCATGGTGCGGGTATCAAAAATATCCATCGGAAACTCCGGTTAACGAACGAACAGGCACAGGGCTCGTAGCGCGGCTTTCGCCTTCGCTACGGTGAGCCCTTCGCCGAGAGTGAGTTGGGCGGCCAGCACTTCGCCGGTCAGTAGGATCGGTGCCGCCTGGACACCCTTGCTGGTATCCGTGGCCTGATCGAGGATCGCTGAGGGCACCTCGGAGCCGTCCGTGGCGGCGGCCTTGCAAAGCGCGTACTCGCCACTCGCTTGGACTTGGCCGAGGACGGCACCTCGCGGAAGGTTCTGGCCGGCGGCGATCACAGCGATGTCGATCATCACCGGGAAGGCGCCCGCTGAAAGCTGCTCGGGCACGTAGGTTTGGCGTTCTGGATTGCTCATGTTTTTCTCCTGTCAGCGGCGCGAGGCGCCCACGACGATGGCGTTGACCACGGCCTTACGTTCGCCCTGGTCATCGTTATCAGTCGGGGTCGAGGTCGAGGCGCCGGTGGCATCGGACTTGATCGCGTTCAGTGAAATGCCGCGATCCTGCGCCGCCTTGAACAGTTGCAGGGCGGTGGCTTCGACCGAGGTACCGGCATCGATAGCGGCAGCGATCTCGGTCTCGAATCCCTTGCTGGCCATGGCGTTGATGCCGGTGATGCGCTGCCGCTCAGCGGTCGCGCCCTCCTCGCGGCTCTGGGTGCGGATGCTCTCCACATCCGGCTGATTCGCCTGGGCGATCTGGATGGTCTGCGGATCCGTGCCGGCGGCCAGCGCCTCACGCAACTCCGCCGTGCTGCTGACGGTGGTCATGTTGAATTTCCTCGGTTGGGTTGCGGCCGTTTTGGCCAGTTCGGTAATCAATGCTTCAAGCGAGCCCAGACGATGGGCGAGGCCGGACTCGACAGCGGCAGCGCCGACACGCAGTCCGCCGAAGTCGCCCATCTCCGGAACGCGCTCCGGATCCACGCCCAGGTTCCGGGCCACCTTGGCTACGAACACGTCGCCCATGGCGTCGACGGTTTCGCCGACCTTGGCCCGTCCCTCTTCGGTGGACAGATCCACCCGTTTGTTGGGTGCGTTGCGGCTGACGATTTGGTAACGCTTGCGCCCTGTAGCGGCCTCGCCCTCCACAACCGCCTCGACCACGACGCCGATGCTGCCGGCGAGCGCGGTCTCGTCGATGACGATCTCGCCAGCCGCCGAGGCGATCCAGTAGGCCGCGCTGGCACCGGTGCCGCCGATGTAGGCGACGATGCGTTTGCGATCTCGGGCTGCATGGATGTGGTCGGCGAGCTCGTTGATGCCGGCGGCAACGCCGCCTGGGCTGTCAATGTTCAAAATGATTGCGCTGACCTTGGGGTCGTCCAGCGCTTTTTGAAGGTCAGTCGCCAGCACCTGGGTGCTGGTCGCGCCACTGATCTCGGTGAAGAGATTGGCGTAGCGAAACACGGGGCCGACCACCGGAATGATCGCTACCCCGTTGCGCACGCTGACGGTACGGCTGTTGTCTAGCCGCATGCCGGTGCGGGTCTCCAACGCCGCCGTGTCGCCCATTCGGTCTGCGATGGTCAGCAGGTTTTCCAGGGCGCCAGGCAGCATCAGCCAAGGCTGCGAGGCAGCCAGCTCAAATGCGCGGGGCATGGTTATTCCTCGTTGAGGTTGTTGGGTGGGGTTTCCTGCTCGCGCCCCTTGGGCAGGACGTGCAAGCCGTCCTTGCGGCGCTGCTCGACTTCGCGCACGCGCTGTCGATACACCTGCTGCCACGGCTCGCCGGTCATCGCGGCGGTTTCCAGCGTCTCATTGCTGACACCGATCTCGATGCGCTTGCCGGCGGCGTTGGCCTCCTTCAACTCATCGATGGCGCCACGGGCCGGACCGATCCAGATCGCCTGGCAGTAAGCCTTGCGCTTAGCCGGGTCCGCATAGCCCGGCAGCTGGATCAATCCACGCGCCACCGCCTCGTCGATCAGCAGTTCACGGCTGGGCTGGCAGAAGTCGCAGATCAGCCACCAACGGCGCAGGCTGTAAAAGCGCCACGCCTGCAGCATCGCCGCACGGGCCGCGCTGTAACTGCTGCTGTAGTGCAGCAGCAGTTCCTCCATTGGCTGCTCCAAAGCCGCGCCGATCTCCTTGACCACGGCGGTGAAGAATGGATCGAACTGCGCGTTGGGCCGGGCCGGGTTGGCAATGACCGGCTCTTCGCCCTGCCCTAGGTCGACAATCGCGCCCTCGCCCAAGGCGAGTTCGCCATCTCCCGTGGTATCGCCACCAGGACCGCCGCCTTCGTTCGCCAAGGCGGTCATCGGCAGGTTTCCGACCTGAAAGTCGTTGGTCTTCTTAATGAACACGGTGAACATGGCCGAGATCACCGCCGCCATCAGTTCGGCGCTGCTGTACCGTTCCAGTTTCTGCAGTGGCTCCAGCACCGGGGCCAGATACGGCGCGCCTCGCTTCTGCCCTGGGCGCTCCTTGTCGGCCATGACGTGCATGACTCGGCGTCTGCCAGTGGCTTCACCGAAAGCTGGCAAACGCTCCCATTTCAGCGCTTGGCCGGCGGTGAACTCGTTCGGGTAACCGGTGCATACGTGATAAGCCAACGGAGCGCCGAGTCTGTCGAATTCGACGCCGTCCACCAGGTTCGCGCTATCCAGCTGTCCAGCCGGATTGCATACCCGATCCGACTCGATCAGTTGAAGCCGTGTACTGAACACGCAGCCGGGACGTTCGTCGTCGGGGCTGGCAATCAATACATCTCCACCGACCATCGACGAGACCATGACCAGGGCCTGCAGTTGGTAGTGATTGAGCGTCGCTTCCGCGTCGCACTCACGTGGATCATCGGCATATAACGACCAGAGCCGGTCGAGCTGAGTATTGAGGTCCTCGGCCTGCTCCTCACTCAAACCGAGCGCCGCGTGATCAATCTGCGAACGGCAGACCAGACCGGTGCCGACTACGTTGGTGCGCAGGCGAGTGATCGCCGCTCTTGCGATCAGGTGATTGCGCATGGCATCCCGCGAACGAGCCACCAACATGCGCCGCTCGTTTTGGTCGAGGTCGCGTCGCGGGCTGCCGAGGCCGGGTATCCAGCTGGCCATACTGCGCAGCACGCGGGAGGCACCGCGCCAGCGCGTCTCAACACCACCCCCACCACCTTGAGCGACAATCGGTCGGGCCTCGTTTGCCGACTTGGCGAGCTTGATCGCCTCACGCATCAGCAACTCGGCCGGGTCTTTTCGAAAAAATCCCATAGTCAGATCTTCATGTAAGAGATGCGGTTACGGCCACGTCCCTGTTGTTGGGCCTGTTCCAGCGCGACCTCCTTCGCGTATTGCTGCTCGAGCAGGCGAAGGCTGTTCAGCTCGGCGCGATACAGTTCGCGATCCGCACGACGCAAACGCTGGCCTTTCTTCAGGACGTCAGAGATCGCCGCCCGGACTTCCGCGAGGCGCTGTTGTGCGTCTGTCATGTTTGTTTTCCTAGTAGCCCGCGCGACTGCGGGTGCCCCGCCCACGAGCGACGGCTCGGCGCGGTACCGGTGCGACCGGTTGTTCGCTGGTGAACAGAGTTGGCTGTAGCTGTTGCTGCTCCAACTGGTCCCATTCGTGATCGCGCAGCAGATGGGTTTTTAAACTGCGCGCCGCATGCAAGGCGTACACCTCGCAGTCGAGCGCTTCGTTGCGCCGTCCGGCCTTTTTCTGCCAAACCATCTTGCTTGGGTTGCGCGGGTGCGGCGCCAGCACTTCGTTGGTGAGCTGCTCGTAGTAGTCCGTGCGGATCTCACTGTACCAGTGCATTCGGCCAGGCCCTGCGCCTTTCAGCCGAAGTCGGCCGTCGATCAGAGTCTTAGCCTTGTGGGTGCCGACGATGAAGACTCGCAGGCCGTACTTAGCGGCCTTGGTGTTGTCCTGCGAGGTGTCTACCGATTGCGAGGGCTTGGTGAAAATCTCCTTGTCAGCACTGTCCTTGGAAGCACCCTTGATCGCCATGACGTTGTAGCGCTGACGATCCCTCACGTATGTGTACACCGCATCGCTGGTGTTGCCGTCGGAGCTGTCGATGCTTACTGCCGACACCGCCAGTTGGGCGCCGCCCTCGGTGGGAATCGGCCGGGAGATCATCCGGTCCAGCTCCTGCCAGACAGCATCATGCGGATCGATGGGGTTGCCATGAAGCTCACCCCAATACAGCCGCCATGACTCTTCACCACGCCCCCACCCGGTGATAACCAGTGCCAGGCGGTCACCTTGCACGTCGACACCCACGGTGACCAACAACACACCTTTGGGCGCTGTCAGTTCAGCGTAGGGCTCGGCGCGTTTCTCCAGTTCATCGGTCTTCGGCGCGTCACTCTGATACTCGTAACTTTCACCTTTGTTGCTGTTGACGAAGGCGATCATCGGGCCAATGTTGCCTTTTGACGCTTCGTGTTCCGCGCTGAGTTGTTTCTTCATCAACTCTTCAAAGCGCGATCCCCAAAACGTTGCATAAAGCTCATTGAGGATGTAGCCAGCAACCCCACGAAACTCAGCCGTGGCCGACCAACGCCCGTACTTGAGGTTGGCGTTTTTCTGGTTATCGTCCCAGATCGCACCACAGTGTGGGCAGGAGTAAAACGCTTTCTCCGGCCGCTTCTTGCCGTATACCTCGTGCAGGTACTCCGGATCTTCGTCGCAGTGCAAGTTGTCGAAGCTGAGTGCATGTTCTTGCCCGCACTCGTGACACGGCACCAAGCCAACACGCTTGTCAGATAGCTCCAACTCTGCGTCGATGGCTGAAAGTCCCTTGATGGTGGGCGTACCGCCGATGATGATCTTCGAGCGCCGGAAGGTTTTGAGTCGCTCTTTCGCCAGCTTGATGCTGTCACCTTGGCCGCGCAGGTTGAGGTTGCAGTCATCAGGCTCCTCAATGGCCACTCGAGGCACCGGCGTGGATTTCACGCTGGCCGGACTGTTGGAGCCGACCATCTTCAGAAAGCCGCCGGGGAAGCGTTTGAAGTCCTGACGCTGCTGCAGCTTGCGACTACGCAAGTCGACTTTTTTGCGCAGGCGTGGCGTGGCCTCAATCATCGGTTCGAGTTTTTCACCGACGTACTGCTTGGCGGCTTCAGCCTTGGGGAATAGCACCAGGATCGGCGACGGATCGATGTCGATCCATTTGCCCAGTGCGTTGCCTAATACGCCGGATGTCCAGGCCACTTGCGCGGATTTGCGGCCAACGATCTCGCTAACCGCCGGATCGTCCAGCGCCTCCAGCGGCCCGCCCGGCCAGGTTAGGTGCGGTGTCACGTCAAACCGATACTTACCAGGACGAGCAGCCTCTTCCGGCGCGAGCCAGCGGTACTTTTCCGCCCACTCGATAATGCTCATTCGCGGCGGTGGCGCCCACTTGCGGCAAGCGCTGCGCAGCGCCTTAGTCGCCGTCTTCTTTAAAGCCCTCCGGATCGTCCGGTTCGTCAAAATCTCCATCTGACGAGGCATCATCCACGTCATAGTCAGACAGCCTCCTCAATATGGCTTCGATGGGATCCCGAATGAGTTGCTCGTCAACCTCCACGCCATAGCGTGCCGAGAGATCAGCGGCCAAATCGTCTGGGAGTGAATTGAGTAGTTCTACTTTGGCGGCGATGATCATGGCCTCGAACCGCTCTATCAGCTCTTTAGCGATGACAACTTCGCCCAGGTCTTTGGCCAGTGCCAGCTCTTCGCGGTCGGCACGGTTACGGTCAAGCCGGTCGCGGGAGGATTCTTTCTTTCCGTTGAGCGAGGCCTGCTGCATCAGCCACTGGATCACGGCTTCGGTGTCGTACTGGTTTTCCTTGCCCCGCCCGATGCCGAACTCCATTACGGGCATGCCGTCGTTCTGCCAACGGGTCAGGGTGCGTTCATCACGGCCGACGATCTCGCTTAAGTCGGCCTTGCTAACTGTCCTGCCCATATCTAACCCTTTGAAAAGACGGACATCACTGCAAAATTCTCAGCTGCAGAGATCCCGCGAGTTCGCTAACCCGTGTAGGGGGCGGCCCTCTGGGAGGACCCGGAAAAATACCGCCCCCCACCCGGCCAGCGACCTAGCTGCGGTCGGTCGATGCCGACTCTGAAACGCCCAGCCGCTTGGCAGCCCAGCGTTCGTACAACCCGATGGCCACATCGGCACCGGCCATTGCCGTCAGGCAACCCAAGGCGCCCGCCGTCCAGATCGTCATGCCGGCTGCGATCATCAGCATCATCGCCGACACCCCGCAGACAATGCAGGCACCAGACCGAAGCGCGAGGCGGCGCAACAACGCCCAGCCCCGCGCCCCATCCTTGTCGGCCCGCCACATCTCCCCCGATACGCCGCCGACCAGGGCCAGGACGATCACTAACCAGATCGGCATCTCTGCCAGCGCTTGTTGCTCGTTTGTCATCGCCAACCCCTAAACGCAAAAACCCGGCGCAATGGCCGGGTTTGGTGGTGTGGTGCCTGCCGCTCTCTGCGGTCGCACCTATCGAAGATGACTACTTTTTACAGGTCGATTCCGGTGGCAGCAACCCCGGTTTAATGCCACCCAGTGAATAAGTGGTCAATGTGGGGTGAACGTCTAGCGAATGTGGGCGAATAACTCACCCCGGCATTCTGTTGTTTCGGCGGCGTCCCATACGTCCCACCTTTCAAAATCGAAGTGGGACGCCTGAGAGCGCCTAAATTCGGGGCTTCGCCCCACCGTCCTACCTATTTCTCTCTCTTCTCGTGTAAAGGAAGAAATCTAAGAACACGCTTGCGCGTGAAGCGCGCGTACATTGTGCCTGCTACGCATATACGGGCGGGTGACGTTGCAAGGTGGGACGGTGGGACAACCCTGTAAAGACAAGGCCCGCCCCTGTCCCACTACGCCAAAACATAGTGGGACAAGGCGGACCGGTAGGACAACAACTGCCGGAGTCAGGCCTGGGGTCAAGCAGCCACCCCCATTAACATGCCCCAGATAACCAGATGGGCGTCATGCAGACGCTGGTAGTACGTGTCACGGCCGCAACCGCAGTGTGCGTAGCGCAAGCGCATATCCACATCGAGCGTGCAGTAATGCTCCCGCACAACCTTCACCAGCTCGGGAGCCAAGTGCTTTGTCACGATCAGCTCGATGTCGAGAGAACCCTCCAGCGGTGCACGAAAGGCCCGCCTTCCACGGATCAACTGCCCATTACTCTCCATCATCATGGCAACCATGTTTCCCCCAGCGAGCCCTCCTTTCGAATGTTCGGAATGCAGCTCCTGAGCCCAAAGCTTCAGCAACGAATCGATCTCCTTAATCATCGAAGCAAGGCTCCTCGAAAGCAGGTTGCTCCAAAGCTGGCGCCCTGCCCCAATCCGCAGGTTTCTTGTAGCCCCACAATCGTTGCCGGCTCTTGGTCATCGCCCCGAGCCGGTAACGTCGCCAGCCCAATCGATGCAGGATCGCCCCGACCCGCATCTGCTCCGGCTTACCCCAATGCCCTGGGTCGAGCTTGAGTGCCTGCGTCAACACCTCACTGCCGGTGGTGGTCTCACCGATCTGCGACTCTTCCAACCAGGTCAAAATTGGCGTTTCCCATTCGTCCACTACGAATCGCTCCTCCTGCTCCTCGCCGAACATCGCCGCTTCATCCAGCGTCACCCACCAGAGATCGCCCGCGTCGTAACAGAACACTGCCTCAGCCCACAGTTGCTCGCGAATAGAGCGCAACAGCTCCAAATCAACCTTGGTACACGCCACCGGCCAATAACGGCGGTTACCGGTCGCATCCTTCAGGTACTCATCTTGGTTCGTCGTACCCACGAACACGCACTGACGCGGCACGTCCATCGTGCGACGGCCGTAACTCTCACGGTAGGTATCGGTGGACGCCGAGAAAAACTGCTTGGCCTTGGTACTCTCGGCCTTGTTGAAACTGTCCAGCTCGCCCAGCTCAACGATCCACTTGCCCCGGATCGCCTGAAAGCCGTCCTTGTCGCCCAGGGCGAACGGCGTATCCATGAACCACTCACCGCCGAGAATGCTCATCGCCGTCGACTTACCGGCGCCCTGCGCACCCTCAAGAATCATCACCGAGTCAGCCTTGCAGCCCGGCTTCATCACCCGCGCCACGGCCGACAACATCCAGCGCTTGCCGACCTTGCTCGAGTAATCGGTGGCCTTCACGCCCATGACATCCGTGAGCCAGCTTTCCAAGCGCGGCACGCGATCCCACTCAAGCTTGCGCAGGTACTGCCGCACCGGATGAAACGCATGGTCATGCGCAACCACACTCACCGCCTCGATCACATGCGACGCCTTCACCCGCAAGTTGTACTGCTGCGCGAGCCACTTCATCACCCGCACATCATCGATGTCCGCCCAATCGCCCGTGCCGCCGCCATACGGTGCAGCACGCAGCTTCACGATCTTCGAACTGAACGCGCTGTAACTGATCACCCCGGCCCAACGTTCATCGTTGGCCAAGATCAACTCGACGTTCTGCATGTGCGCGATCAACGCCCCGCTCTCGCTTCGAGCCAGCATGTCTTTCCAGCCACCAGCGGCCGGCGGTTTGACCACCGCCAGCACCTGACGGCGCACAGCCTCCAAACCTTCGGCAACATGCAAGTCGTTGAAGTCGGTCCACTTGACCTCACGCTCGCCGGAGAAAATCGGCGCAACCACCTGGCCACCGACGATCAGCGCCGCGTTGTTGGCCTTCTCTTCACCAGGGTTCCACGCATCGCCATTCGGTTTAGTGGTCTTCCAGTCGTCATCACGGCAGATGATCAGCGGGCAACCAGCGAAACGCTCGCGCATCGCCTTGCACACCACCAGCAAGTTGCCTGCGTCAAACGCGATGGCCACGGTCAGCGACGTCGCCATATGCAGGCTTGCGCCCGTGGCATAGCCCTCACACACCAGCACCGGTTCGCCCGGATCAGGATGCGGACCGATCAGGTGAAAAGCGCCCTCCTTCGACATCCCGTAGGGCCAATACGACTTGTCCCGACCGGTCTCTTCCTGCTTGGTTGGAAACACCACCTGCAGGCCGATAATCTCGTCACGCACGTTGCACATAGGCACCAGAAACGCACCCGTGCGCGGCGCATACCGAACACCGAAACCGACGATCTGCTTACGATCCAGATAGTCGCTTCGGCCCTTCTCCGGCATACGCTTGAAAATGCCCGCCGCTCGCTTCGCCGCACGACGTGCAGCACTCGCCGATATCTCGGCGGCGCGGCGTTTGGCTTCCTCCTGCCGAGCGCGCATGACCTCACGCTCTTCCGGCGACGTCCGCCCGGCCTTGACCTTGATCTTCTGCGACTCACCCGAACGCCAGTCACCGAACGCGCCGAAAATAAGCGTCTCGCCCTTCTCGGTGTGATGCTCATGGGCGATGTACCAGCCATTTTTTTCCTTGCCCTTGTCCTGTGCCGTCTTGCACCGGGTCAGCTTACCAAACACCAGTGGCAGCGCAGGCTCAAGGCCGTAATCCGCGAATTGCCCCAACACTTCATCGAGCATGGTGTGCCCCCTTCAGCTCGGCGAGAGACAGACAACCCACGCACTGCGTGCAGCCGGGCTGCGCCAAACGACGTGCCTCAGGGATCGGGTCATCGCACGTTTCGCAGAACAGAAACGAATGCGCCACCAAGCCAGGCTTGGTGGCGTTGCGTGCAGCGAGCGCTTGATCGATGCGTTCTTGCACCAGGTCATTAGCAAAGTCAGCGATATCAGCCACGATCAACACCCCGCGTCGTCTGGTTGACATACGTGGCGCGGTTGAACAACCCCAACAGCCCCTGAATCCCACGAAACACCTGCAGGCGAATCGCGGCCAGTTCCTCATCAGTAACGACACCGTCACCGATGCTCTTGGCCCAGATGTCTGCCAGATCCGCCACCTTGCGGAAGTATTCCGCGATGCCGGTAGTCAACGTCTCGGGCATGTCATTGGTATACGCCTCGGCCAGCTCCTGCCAGATCGTGTCACCGACCAACGCATGTACTGCATCCAGAATGCGGCGATCCTTGGTCAGCTCCAGAATCTCGCCGAACTCTTGAATGTTCACCGTGTGGCTGGGGTGGGTTGGGGAAAGCTTATGCTGCAGCGTGGTCGCATTCCGGCCGGTGGTGGCGGCGATGGCGGCGGCACCACCGGGGTAGTCCCGTGCGGCATGGTAAAGCGCAAGATCAAGCGGCAGGACTTCCCGCTGCGCCCGGTCTAGAGAGCTCAGAATGATACGGCTCATGGCATTAATCCTTGAATGTTGCCAGTGCCGCACGACAGGGAGTGGTGATACATTTGTCGTGTGGCTTGATAGGCCCAAACGCCGGCGAGGTTGCTAAGACCAACACCGGCACCGTGCCGAGGCGAACAATCCGTTGTTCACCCCCGGCGCAACAGCTGCCAGCTCTGTGGTGGAAATGGCAGCAACACCAAGGCTTCCGAGCCTTGGAAAACGCGAAAGGTGTGGGCGGTTTTGCATTTGGTTTGCCCGCCAACCCCAATCGCGGCCCGACAGCGCTGTGGTGGTGCGTGTCGGGAGGAACTGGGCGACCCTTGGGTCGCCTTTTTTCTAAGCTACTTTCTTGAAATCCATCTCTGGCGGAAAAACATCATCAAGCGAGCATTTAATTCCGAGTTGATTCAAAGCAGCCGTAATTGCACGAGACTCTGCAAGTCCGGCTACACGGCGTCCGGACTCATAATTACTAACCCGTGTCTGCGTCCAGCCCAGAATCGAAACCAAATCACGCTGCTTGATACCCGCCTTCTCTCGATGGTCAGCAATCCTGTTCATAAAGATCTCCTGTAACTGAAGCGCAGAATAAACACGTATCGTGATTTTTACAACACGCAAAGTGCGATAAATTTATTTCAATGCGTGGTAAAAAAGACAAATGAACACACTCGGCTCACGCATCAAATCACTCAGAAAAGCCCAAGGTCTGAGCCAGAAGGATCTGGCACTTGCCTGTGGCTGGGAATCACAGTCTCGTATCGGTAACTATGAGAAGGATCAACGCCAGCCCAACCTTCAGGATCTAGGGAAAATTGCTGCTGCCCTGAAAACGCCACTGGCAGAACTGGTCAAAGATGTCGAGGGACCATTACCTCATTTATCTGGTGATGCGCATGGAAACATTTTCGACATCAGATACCCCCCTCGGCTCAAGAGCAGCCTGAGCGAAGGATTAACATCAGCAGGACGAGCGAAAACAGGGAGTGTTCCGGTGATTGGAACCGCACAGCTAGGCAATGAAGGATATTTTGAGGCGCTTGATTTTCCTCCAGGCCACGGTGATGGTTACTTGAGCATCCACAGCGATGACCCTGATGCCTATGGACTAAAGGTTACCGGCGACAGCATGCTTCCCAGGATAAAAAATGGTGAGTACGTGCTGATCGAACCCAACAAGAGCTACTTCAGCGGCGATGAGGTAGTGGTCAGAACCGCAGAAGGCCGAACGATGATCAAGGAATTCATTTACCTGAGAGATGGGATGTACCGCTTGGACAGCGTAAATGCTGAACATCCGCCAATCCATATCGCCGCGAGCGACGTGATTGAGATTCACTTAGTCGGCGGCATCCTAAAGTCATCACGTTTTTTGCACGCAACGTGACAAAATAATCACATATCGTGTTGACTTAAAAAACACACTGCGTGATATTTGTCTCACTCTTTCACCACAGAGCGAGGCAAACCATGCAAACCTGCGCAACCCTCCACGTCCATCCGGCGTGCGTCAGCAATAAAAAGATGATCGAGCAGCTGCAGTCAGCCACCGGCTACCTGGTCATCATTCATAAAAGCAAACCCAGGCTGATTGCCAAATCCCAGCCCCTCCCTTTCGATCCGAATGACGGAGGGCACGCGGCATGACCAAGTACAAGATCGACAACCGCACCCTGCAGTTGCTCAACGCCCAGGTCAACCTGACCGAGACCTTCAACCATGTCCTGCGAACAGCACCTAAGCGTGAATGCCTGGCATTCCGACTCAAGGCTGAACGCGGCACAGTGAAAAGCACTTTTGTCGTCGAGCTGGGCTGCGAACGCCACACGCTGACCTTGCAGAATGACAAGAAGATGCACCTCAAGCTGGCCGACTTCATTGAGGAGGTCGCCAACGGACCGCTTGACCCGAGCAGTACCAGCGACCTAACTCATCTCCCGCACGCCAGCCGGGAGTACGGTCGGTTTGAGGTGCAAGACAAGCAGCGAGTGTTTGAACTTGTGCGTAACGGCGGAGTGTTGAGCCTCGACATGGGGCTCGATCTCCCCCTGCACGTTGCCATTCATCGCACCAATACGCGACGAGGTGTGACCGTCATCCTAAGTGTTGGCAACAAAAGGCCGAATACCCGCTGCTTCACCGTGGGCGGCACCGATATCGAAATCTACGGCAATGTCACTGAGTCCATTATCCATCTGGCGGCAGCCGCGACACCTGCCGCACATGCGGCATGAGGTGGATAACATGGAACGCACACTCGCCCAAACTGCCGCTCATCTCGGCCTGACCCGACCAAAGCTCATCGCCCTCATGCGGGAGAGAGACCTGCTTAAGGGAAACCTGCCGGCCTACCCCAACCGCGACAAAGAGTATCTGCGGGTCAAGGACAGTACCTGGTACGACGAGAAGTACGGACTGCAATACAGCCAGTCGACCCGTGTCCAGCAGGCCGGCATCCACTGGCTGGCTGAACAACTCGACATCGACCTACCCTCCATCCCGGCAGACCGCCGTGACGTGGCCTAGGGAATACGCCCGACAGATTATCGCCATGCGGACTCGAGAGGAGCGCAATGCCGCGCTCCTTGAAGTGCCCGAGCATCTGCGGGAGCTGACGAAACGGCACTGCCTGAACGCCTGGAACCATCCGGCAAGAAAACAACGCAAGGAGGCCACACAAAGCAATGAGTAACGCAGCCCAAGCCCTACTACGGCTACGTCCTGCCCCTGAGTCCACCACCATCGAGCTGCTTTACCGCACCTTCGGTGACGTGTTGATTCCGCTGGAGACGGTGCGCGAGAAATATTTCCGCAACCTCAACGAGCAAAAGTTCGTGTCGGAAATCAACAGCGGCCGGATCCAGCTTCCGATCACCACGCTGGATTCAAGCCGGAAAGCGCCCAAATACGCACACATTCGGCATGTCGCATCACTCATCGACATTCGAGCCTACCAAGCCGACGAAGACATGCATTCTCAGCAGGATGAGCCAACCGAGTAACCCACCACCAAATGGACTGCCACCACCAGTCCGCAACTGAACCAGGAGCAAACCAAATGACTGCAATTCAGATCTGCGCACTCATAGTCCTGATCACCCTGGCCGGGCTACTGGTCTGGGCCGGCTACTTCATGGGCCACAGCGACGGAGTGTCCGCCGGCATGGAAGAAAGCGACGACATCCAGCGCGCCGAAAGCGCCAAGACCATTCGCGAGTTAAGGGCTTCGCTCGACTTCATCAGGGCCGACCACGCCCACCTAGCCCAATTCAGCAAACACCTTCAGCAAGCGCTTGCACTCGGCGAACCTGAACGCCAAACGCTGCTCGACATCGCAGACAAGCTCCGGATCGCCGCCGAGACATTCGCCGCCTTCCGCACGAGCAAAAAACTCGAACGCGAGACCAGATTCCTGCGCGACCAAGCGCTGGCCATGACAGACCTTCTTCAGGTTGCAAAGGAGGGAGAGGCGGCATGAACGGCACACTCTCCTACTTCGGACCGACTCATTATCGGATCTCAGAGCAAGGCGGCGAGCAATCTCGCGTACGAGCACGATTATCGACCGCGTTGCTCTGCGACAGCACGCGCGTCGACACCCAAGAAATAAAAAGTCTCTGCTGCGCAGCAGCAGGCATTAGTGCTTTTCCTCAAGCCGTTACCGAGGCACTTCCCCCCCAAGAAAAGCTGCGCCGGGCAGCGACACCTAATGCAACGCTGACCGCTCAGCAACTCTCGCCCGCGCAGCTTGTTGAGGGGTATACGCCCGCTGATGACGATGCCGACTCATCGCTTCCGACCTATCACTTGGACAAGATTCCAGAAGACAAGATGGCCGAATTGGTTGGTACCACCCGCCGGGCGTTACAAGGTAAGCGCGCCAGAGGCGTTATCCCAAAAGGTGTTTGGAACACCATCGACAGCCGCATTTACTACAGCATCAGGAGATACGAGGCATGGCTAGAAAGCCAATGGGATTGCCCACCGGAGTTGAATTTGCTGGACAGTCCGTCCGCATTCGCTTCACCTGGAACGGGCAACGCCGTTGCGAAACCCTCCCCTATCCCCAAACGCCGAAGGGGATTAAGGCTGCCGCCGACTTACGCGCTAACGTAACCAGCCTGATCAGGCACGGCGTGCTGGATGATCAGCGCTATGCCGAACTGTTCCCCAACTCCACCTATGCCAACTACTCGGCGACTCCCCGTTTCGGGGAGTACGCCCAGGAGTGGCTCAACAGTCGCGAGATCGTGGCCGGGACACGCAAGAACTACCTCGGCTCCCTCAATCTGTATTGGATGCCATATCTGGCGATGCTGCCTATCGACAGCATCACATCGGTGATGCTGCGCAAGGTGGTAGCCAATACCGAATGGCCGACACCGGGCGTGAAGCGTGCGGCGATCCAGCGTCTGACCACGGTGTTCGGTACCGCGGTAAAAGACGGTCTGATCAACCGTAACCCCGTGGAGTCCATTGAGCTGCCGGTGAAGGCCAAGAAACCCATCGATCCCTTCACCGTGGATGAGGCCAACCAGATTATCGATCACCTATATAAGACGCTGACCCATTCGATGCGGATCTACGCGGCGTACTTCGAGTTCGCGTTTTACACCGGCATGCGCCCCAGCGAAATCGCGGCACTGCGCTGGGAAGAGGTCGACAAGGAAAAGCGACTGGTCAACGTGTGTCGGATCGTCGCGGATTACAAGATCGAGGAGCGCACAAAAACCCGGAACGTACGCCAGGTCATGCTCAACAGCCGAGCGCTGCACGCCCTTGAACAAGCCGAGCTGGAGGCGCAACAACGCGCTTTGCAGAGCCGCCGCAAACGCGCCGAATCGCCCTATGTATTCCCGCCAACCAAGAACTTCGAGTTCATTCAACAATCGAGTGTGACCGACAAACACTTCCAGGCTGCACTGACCGAATTGGGGATTCGCGCCCGCCGGCAATACAACTGCCGACATACTTACGCTACCATGTGCCTCATGGCGGGTATGAACCCTGCGTTTATTGCCACTCAGCTCGGTCATAGCGTTCAGATGTTGCTATCGACCTACGCCCGATGGATCAACTCCAGCACCGACTGGGGTGAACTCGGAAAGCTCGAAAACAGCTTGATTGGTACAAAATTGGTACAGACAGAAACAGTACCCCTCTGAAACCCTTATGGAATCAGCCTCTGTGACACTGGAACAGAACTACACCGCGATTCTCGGCCAACTGGGCGAGGACGTGTCCCGCGAGGGCCTGCTCGACACGCCAAAGCGTGCCGCCAAAGCCATGCAGTACCTCTGCCGCGGTTATGAACAGACGCTCGAAGAGGTCACCAATGGTGCCCTGTTCAGCTCCGACAACAGCGAAATGGTGCTGGTCAAGGACATCGAGCTGTACTCGTTGTGCGAACACCACCTGCTGCCGTTCATCGGTAAGGCGCACGTTGCGTACATCCCGAGCGGCAAAGTGCTGGGCCTGTCGAAGGTCGCGCGGATCGTCGACATGTACGCCCGCCGCCTGCAGATCCAGGAAAACCTCAGCCGGCAGATCGCCGATGCGGTGATGCAAGTCACCGGTGCGCTGGGCGTGGCCGTGGTGATCGAGGCCAAGCACATGTGCATGATGATGCGCGGTGTCGAGAAACAGAATTCGTCGATGATCACTTCGGTGATGCTCGGTGAGTTCCGCGAAAACGCGGCGACTCGCAGCGAGTTCCTCAGCCTGATCAAGTAATCGGCTGCAGAAAAAAACCGGCGTTGATCGCCGGTTTTTTTTCGTCCGCGAAAAATCGGGTAAGCTGCGCGCCCTTCTCTCTTTGCACCGTGAGGCTTTCAACGTGTTCGTAAAAGCGCTTCGTGTCGGCCTTGGCCAACTGATCATCTTCATTGACTTCATCACCCGCCCGGGCAAGAAACAACGCCCCGCCGAAGTACAGGCGCAAGTCAACGCCGCCGCCAAAGGCCTGACCCTGTATCAGTTCCACGCCTGCCCGTTCTGCGTGAAAACCCGTCGTACGCTGCGTCGCCTGAATGTGCCGGTCGCACTGATGGACGCGAAGAACAATGAACAGGATCGCCAGACCCTGCTGGACCAGGGCGGCAAGATCAAGGTGCCGTGCCTGCGCATTGAAGAGAATGGGCAGACCACGTGGATGTATGAGTCCAAGGTGATCATTGATTATCTGGATAAGCGGTTTGCGGCGGTCTGATGATTATGTGGTGGGTTGATTGACGCCTTCGCGAGCAAGCCCGCTCCCACAGGTTTTGTGAACGCCACAGCCCATTGTGGGAGCGGGCTTGCTCGCGAAGAGGCCCTCCCAGCCAACGCAAATCCCAGACAAAAATAAACCGGCCCTAGAGCCGGTTTATTCGTTTTTCAGGCCGCTTGATCTATCTGCGCCTGCCTCAATACCGTCGCCAATCGTTTAAGCCCTTCATCCAGTCGCGCCGGATCGATGTGACTGAAATTCAAACGCAGGTGCCCGAGGTTTTTATCCGGTTCGGGAAAGAACGGCTCGCCCGGCATGAACGCCACGTCACCGGCCAGCGCTTCGTTGAGCAAGGTTCGCGTATCCAGCGGTTGCTTGAGCGTCAGCCAGAAAAACAACCCGCCCTGCGGCATGTTCCAGTTCGCCAGATCGGAAAAGTGCGTTTCCAGCGCTGACTGGAAAGCATCGCGGCGCTGCCGGTAGAAACCGCGCAGTTCGCTCAGGTGCTGCTGATATTTTTCCGTGCCGATCCATTGCAGTGCCTGCCACTGGCCGATGCGGTTAGTGTGCAGATCTGCCGATTGCTTGAGTTTGAGCAAATGCGGGAACAGGTCCGGGCTGGCGATCAGGTAGCCGACGCGCAAACCCGGCAGCAAGGTTTTCGACACGGTGCCGGTGTAGATCCAGCTGGCTTTCTGCAAACGCCCGGCAATCGGTTTGGCGCTGCCGCCATCGAACGTCAATTCGCGGTACGGCTCGTCTTCGATCAGGGTCACGCCGAATTCATCGAGCAATGCGGCGACGGCGGCGCGCTTGGCTTCGCTGTAGCGCACGGCGGAGGGGTTCTGGAACGTCGGGATCAGGTAGATGAACGCCGGGCGATGTTGCTCAAGTCGACTGCGCAGTTGGGCCAGATTCGGGCCATCGGCCTCTTGCGGCACGGTCAGGCAATCGGCGCCGAACAGCTGGAAGATCTGCAACGCAGCCAGGTAGGTCGGCGCTTCCAGCAGGATTTCGGTGCCTTTGTCGATGTACAACTTGGCTGCCAGATCCAGGGTCTGCTGGGAACCGCTGACCACCAGCACCTGACTCGCCGTGCACTCCAGCCCCAACGCTCGCGCCTGCGCCGCCAGCGCTTCACGCAGCGCCGGCTCGCCTTCGCTCATGCCGTACTGACCCAGCGCCAGCGGCATCTCGGACCATTCGACTTTCGGCAGCATGGCTTCGGCGGGAAGGCCACCGGCGAACGACATCACCTCCGGGCGCTGGGCGGCGGCGAGGATTTCACGGATCAGAGAACTTTTAAGGCGCGAAACACGTTCGGGCGTCGGAGGCAGACAAGCGTAAGCGGCTGCTGGAGCTGACTGCTGAAGGTGAGAAGTTTGAGCAGGCGTTGCGGCGTGAGCAGGTGAAGTTGCTCGAGCGGGTGTTTGCCGAGGCTGGGGAGGCGGCGGTGAATGGGTGGTTGGCGGTGAATATGGCGCTTGGGAGCACTCAGTCACATCTCGATTGACTGGGCTGGCCTCTTCGGGAGCAAGCCCCCTCCCACAGTGGAACGCATTTCAAATGTTGGAGCGAGCTTGCTCGCGAAGGGGCACGCAAGGGCGATATATCCCTATCGCCTGACCTTTCGTAAACAAAACAAAAAACAATATTTGCTTTATTTGTACACAAAAGCATAATCCACTGCGTGCGAGTTCCTGACCGCATGGTCAACAAATTCGCGTATGCCTCAAAGGGCTGCTGCCACCCCTCATGGGTCCGGCCCTGGAAATAACAATAAAACTCTTGAGGAGTACTCGCTGTGGAAAGCCGCAAATCCGAAGCATCGACGCTGGAACTCTCGCCGCCCTTACGCACAGGCGTGCTGGAGCGCATCTTCAAACTCAGCTTGCATGGCACCACGGTGAAGACCGAGCTGATTGCCGGTCTGACAACCTTCATCACCATGGCTTACATCATCTTCGTCAACCCGAACATCATGGCCGATGCCGGGATCGATCACGGTGCAGCCTTCGTCGCCACCTGCATCGCCGCCGCGCTCGGCTGCCTGCTGATGGGCCTGTACGCCAACTGGCCGGTGGGCCTGGCACCGGGCATGGGCCTCAACGCCTTCTTCACTTACACCGTGGTCGGCACCATGGGCTACAACTGGGAAACCGCGCTTGGTGCGGTGTTCGTTTCCGGTGTGTTGTTCATGATTCTGACCTTCTCGCGGATTCGCGAATGGCTGCTCAACAGCATCCCGGTCAGCCTGCGCTTTGCGATGGGCGCTGGCGTCGGCCTGTTCCTCGGGCTGATTGGTCTGAAAACCGCCGGTATCGTCGTCGACAGCCCGGCTACCCTGATCAAACTCGGCTCCCTGCGTGAACCCGGCCCGCTGCTGGCGGCGATCTGCTTCCTGATGATCGCGATCCTCAGCTACCACAAAGTCTTCGGCGCGATCCTCATCAGCATCATCACCGTGACCCTGGCCGGTTGGGGCCTGGGCATCGTGCACTACGAAGGGATCATGTCGACCCCGCCAAGCCTGGCACCGACCTTCATGGCAATGAACGTCGCGGGCGTGTTCAACGTCAGCATGATCAGCGTGGTCCTGGCTTTCCTCTTCGTGCACATGTTCGACACCGCCGGCACCCTGATGGGTGTGGCCCAGCGCGCCAATCTGGTCAACGCAGACGGACGTATCGAAAACCTTTCCCGAGCGATGAAAGCCGACAGCGCCTCCAGCGTCTTCGGTGCGGTGGTCGGCGTTCCGCCCGTCACCAGCTATGTGGAAAGTGCCGCAGGTGTAGCGGCTGGTGGTCGGACTGGTCTTACCGCAGTCACCGTGGGTGTGCTATTTATAGCGGCGATGTTTTTCGCACCGCTGGCCGGGATGATTCCGGCTTACGCCACTGCTGGTGCGCTGATTTATGTCGCGATGCTGATGATGGGCGGCATGGCCCACATCGAATGGGATGAAGCTACTGACGCCATTCCGGCAATCGTCACAGCGATCATGATGCCGCTGACCTTCTCGGTCGCCGACGGCATTGCGCTGGGCTTCATCACCTACGTGGCGTTGAAGGCCGGTACCGGCAAGTACAAGGAAATTTCCGTCAGCCTGTGGGTGCTCTGCGCGATCTTTATCGCCAAGTTCATCTTCTTGTAAGCGTCACGCGGTTCAAGCGTCAAACCAGCCTCACCCTCGCGGGTGGGGCTTTTGCACATTCTTGAGTACAACAAAAAAAGGAGCAAAGTGATGAGTCTGGAAACCTGGCTGCTGTTCAGCGGCGCTGCACTGGTGGTGATCCTGATTCCGGGGCCGCTGTCATTGCTGATGATCAGCAACAGTCTGAACTACGGCTTGCGCCGCTCTTACCCGGCATTTCTCGGCGGCGTGATCGCTTCGATCTGCCTGCTCAGTGCGTCGGCGCTGGGGCTGGGCGCCCTGCTGCTGGCCTCGGAACAACTGTTCAGCGCCCTGAAAATCGTCGGCGCGCTGTACCTGTTCTACCTCGCCTGGCAGAGCTGGCAGCAATCGCGTCAGCCAGCGGTAGGCGCCGAAGTACCGCAAGCCGCGCCGGTGCCGCGTTTCCGCACACTGTTCGGCCGCGCGTTTGTCTTGGGCGCGAGCAATCCGAAGGACATTCTGTTTTTCGCCGCGTTTCTGCCGCAGTTCCTTAGCGCGGAGCAGCCTTTCCTGCCGCAGTTGCTGATCATGATTGCAACCTGGACGGTGCTCGACCTGTGCTGCAAGCTGGCTTACGGGTTGGGCGCGCATGGTGCGGCGCGTTATCTGCGCAGCGGCAAGGGGCAGAGCTGGTTCAACCGGGTGAGTGCCGGATTGTTCAGTGGTGCCGGTGCTGCATCGCTGTTGAGCCGCTGACAGCAAAAGCTTCGCGAGCAAGCCCGCTCCCACATTTGGAATGCATTCCCTTGTGGGAGCGGGCTTGCTCGCGAAGGCGTCAGACCAGACAGCACTTTCCTCCAAGCGAAAAAAAGCCCGCAGTGTGAGCGGGCGAAAGACCAAAGAAGCTATATGCGCAGTCGCTTCCCGGTGGGGGCAGCTGCTTGGGGGTCAGCTGCCCCGATAGGTGGAATAGCTGTAAGGCGAGATCAGCAGGGGTACGTGGTAATGATCCTGCTCGGCGGAGATGCCGAAACGCAGCACCACCACGTCGAGGAACGCCGGCTCCGGCAGTTGCACGCCACGGGCGCGGTAGTAATCGCCGGCGTGGAACTGCACCTGATAGACCCCGGTGCGGTAGTCATCGCCTTGCAGCAGCGGCGCATCGACCCGGCCATCGCTGTTGGTTATCGCACTGGCGACCAATTCCAGGTGCGAACCTTCAACGCGGTACAGCTCGACCTTGATCGAGCTGCCCGGGCAACCGTGTGCAGCGTCCAAAACGTGTGTTGTCAAACGTCCCATTGATTCTGCGCGCCTGGCCGCAAAGAGCAGTCAGACTTCGCGCCTCCCGAAGTCAGGTAAAAAGGAGACCGCACCGATTCGGAGCACGAAAAGTTGCGGCGAGCGACTGATTAAGACACTTTTCAAAAAAATTGTACACAATAAAAACGACATTTTTCGCATCACCCCCGCCATTCGGGTGTTTACCCTTGATATGCCCCCCAAGTGCCTGGCTATTGAACCTGCGATCCATTAGCTGACTGATCAGGCAGGTTTCTTGCAGGTTTACGCCATTAGCAGCAAAAGATGACAGTCGGTGAAAAATGCGAAAATTCAGGCTTACAAATTGCGAATAAAGTTGTATACAATCAGCCCATCGCTGTGACGCCAGCCTGTGCAGGCCGTTACACAAACCTGTCAACGAATAAGAAGGAAGACTGCAGTGAGCGCTGACTACCCACGCGACCTGATCGGTTACGGCAGTAACCCTCCTCACCCACACTGGCCGGGCAACGCGCGCATCGCCCTGTCCTTCGTGCTCAATTACGAAGAAGGCGGCGAGCGCAACATTCTGCACGGCGACAAAGAATCCGAAGCCTTCCTCTCGGAAATGGTCGCTGCCCAGCCGCTACAAGGCGCGCGCAATATGAGCATGGAATCGCTTTACGAGTATGGCAGCCGCGCCGGCGTCTGGCGGATCCTCAAGCTGTTCAAGGAATTCGACATTCCCCTGACCATCTTCGCCGTGGCCATGGCTGCCCAGCGCCACCCGGACGTGATCCGCGCGATGGTTGAAGCCGGTCACGAGATCTGCAGCCACGGCTACCGCTGGATCGACTACCAGTACATGGACGAGGCGCAGGAGCGCGAGCACATGCTCGAAGCGATCCGCATCCTCACCGAACTCACCGGCGAACGCCCACTGGGCTGGTACACCGGCCGCACCGGCCCGAATACCCGGCGCCTGGTGATGGAAGAAGGCGGTTTCCTCTACGACTGCGACACCTACGACGACGACCTGCCCTACTGGGAACCGAACAACCCGACCGGCAAACCGCACCTGGTGATCCCGTACACCCTCGACACCAACGACATGCGCTTCACCCAGGTGCAGGGTTTCAACAAGGGCGACGATTTCTTCGAATACCTCAAAGACGCGTTCGACGTACTGTACGCCGAGGGCGCCGAAGCGCCGAAGATGCTTTCGATCGGTCTGCACTGCCGGTTGATCGGCCGTCCGGCGCGTCTGGCCTCGCTCAAGCGCTTCATCGAATACGCCAAAAGTCATGAACAGGTGTGGTTCAGCCGTCGCGTCGACATCGCGCGTCACTGGCACGAAACCCACCCGTACCAAGGGGCCGCCCAATGAGCCGCTTTCAAACCCTGCAACCGTCGAGCCTGAGCCGCGACGCTTTCGTCAAAGCCTTCGCCGACATCTACGAACATTCGCCATGGGTAGCCGAAAAGGCCTACGACCTGGGAGCGGACGCCTCGATCGACGAGATCGAAACCCTGCACCAGCGCATGAGCGACATCCTGTTGAGCGCCGATCACACCAGTCAACTGGCACTGATCAACGCTCACCCGGACCTGGCCGGCAAAGCTGCCGTCCAGGGCCAACTGACCGAAGCCAGCACCAATGAACAGGCGGGCGCCGGTATTCACCAATGCACGGCCGAAGAGTTTCAGCGCTTCACCGAGCTGAACGACGCCTACAAGGCCAAGTTCAAGTTTCCCTTCATCATGGCGGTAAAAGGCAGCAACCGGCATCAGATCCTCGCGGCGTTCGAAACGCGCATTCACAACTCGGTCGACACCGAATTCAAATGCGCGCTGGCGGAGATCAACAAGATCGCCCTGTTCCGTTTACTGACTCTCTAGCGAAGCCTGGCCCGAGTGCATCAAACGCGGAGAGCACCCAGGGCCTTGCAAGCATCCCCAGCCAACTTATTAAAGGCAGACAAGAAGAATGAAAGCTTACGCCGTACCTTTCGAGAAGTTCGTCAACCTGGCCGATGCCCGTCTGGGCACCAAAATCATCTCGGTCACCGATGACTGGTTCGCAGACGCCAATCGTCTGTTTCAGCCGACCCCGGCCGTGTGGAAGGAGGGGGTGTTCGACGACAACGGCAAGTGGATGGACGGCTGGGAATCGCGTCGCAAGCGCTTTGAAGGCTACGACAGCGCGGTGATCCGCCTGGGCGTACCGGGTTCGATCAAAGGCGTGGACATCGACACCTCATTCTTCACCGGCAACTTCCCGCCATCGGCCTCGCTGGAAGCGTGCTTCCTGGCCTCGGGCGAGCCGGACGAAAACACCCAGTGGACTGAAGTGCTGTCGGCCGTCGAGCTGCAAGGCAACAGCCACCACTACCACGAAATCAGCAATGACCAAGCGTTCAGCCACTTGCGCTTCAACATCTACCCGGACGGCGGTGTCGCCCGTCTGCGCGTGTACGGCATTCCGTTCCGCGACTGGTCCGCTGTTGGCGACAACGAACAGGTTGACCTGGCAGCAGCCCTCAACGGTGGCCGCGCCCTCGCCTGCTCCGACGAACACTTCGGTCGCATGAGCAACATTCTCAACCCGGGCCGTGGCATCAACATGGGCGACGGCTGGGAAACCGCACGTCGTCGCACCCCGGGCAATGACTGGGTGATCGTCGCGCTGGGCCATCCGGGCGAGATCGAAAAAATCATCGTCGACACCCTGCACTTCAAGGGCAACTACCCGGACACCTGCTCGATCCAGGGCGCGTTCGTCAAGGGCGGCACCGACAGCCAGATCGAAACCCAGTCGCTGTTCTGGCGTGAACTGCTGCCGAGCCAGAAGCTGGAAATGCACGCCGAACACACCTTCGTCGAGCAGATCAAGGCACTGGGCCCGATCACCCACATCCGTCTGAACGTGTTCCCGGATGGTGGTGTGAGCCGCCTGCGCGTTCTCGGCAAGGTAGCGAAGTAAGCGGCGCGACCATTCGCGAGCAAGCTCGCTCCCACATTGATCGCAATTCCTGTGGGAGCGAGCTTGCTCGCGAAAGCGTCAGATCAAACAACACAGAATTCGGATAAGAAGAACAGCATGCGCACACTACAGATTGAACCGCTGACCAAAGAAGCCTTCGCCCCCTTCGGTGACGTGATCGAAACCGACGGCAGCGACCACTTCATGATCAACAACGGTTCGACCATGCGCTTCCACAAACTGGCGACGGTCGAAACCGCTACGCCTGAGGACAACGCGATCATCAGCATCTTCCGCGCCGACGCGCAGGACATGCCGCTGACCGTGAGCATGCTGGAACGCCATCCGCTGGGCAGCCAGGCTTTCATTCCGCTGCTCGGCAACCCCTTTCTGATCGTGGTCGCGCCACTTGGCGATGTACCTGTATCAGGCTTGGTCCGCGCCTTCGTCACCAACGGCAGGCAGGGCATCAATTACCATCGCGGCGTCTGGCACCACCCGGTGCTGACGATCGAAAAGCGGGATGACTTCCTGGTGGTTGATCGCAGTGGCACAGGCAATAACTGCGATGAGCATTTTTTCAAAGAGGATGAGCGTTTGATCCTCGCCCCCCACCAATAAGAGAAGGTCTGATCACCCGACAACAAGGGTGACAGGCGAGAGGTAAAGACTGTGGAAGCACATCTGTTGGAATGGCTGAACCTGAGCGTGCGCTGGGTTCACATGATCACTGGCGTGGCCTGGATCGGCGCGTCGTTCTACTTCGTCTGGCTGGAGAACAACCTCAACCGCGTCAACCCGAAAACCGGTCTGGCCGGTGATCTGTGGGCGATCCACGGCGGCGGTATCTATCACCTGGAAAAATACAAACTGGCTCCGCCGTCGATGCCGGAGAACCTGCACTGGTTCAAATGGGAAGCCTACTTCACCTGGATGTCGGGGATCGCGCTGCTGTGCGTGGTGTTCTACTCCAACCCCGTGCTCTACCTCGTGGCACCCGGCAGCGGCCTGACCGGCCCTGAAGGCGTGGCCATCGGCATCGGTTCGCTGATCGCCGGCTGGTTCATCTACGACTTCCTCTGCGATTCGGCCCTTGGCAAGAAACCCGCCCTGCTCGGCTTCATCCTGTTCGTGCTGATCATTGGCGCGGCGTATGGCTTCAGCAAGGTGTTCAGCGGTCGCGGTGCATACCTGCACGTCGGCGCGATCATCGGCACCATCATGGTCGGCAACGTGTTCCGCATCATCATGCCGGCACAGCGTGCACTGGTCGCAGCGATCGCCGAGAACCGTACACCGGACCCGGCGCTGCCGGCCAAAGGCCTGCTGCGGTCGCGTCACAACAACTACTTCACCCTGCCGGTGCTGTTCATCATGATCAGCAACCACTTCCCGAGCACCTACGGCAGCCAGTACAACTGGTTGATTCTGGCCGGGATCGCGGTGTTGGCGGTGTTGGTGCGTCACTACTTCAACACCCGTCACGACAGCCACAAGTTTGCCTGGACCCTGCCCGTGGCAGCGGTGGGCATGATCACCCTGGCGTACGTCACCGGCCCTGCGCCGATGCCGACCGCACCGGACGTGGCCAAGGCACCCGCGAAAATCGAGTACCAACCGCTGCCGGAAACGGCACTGGGCGGTGGCGCGAAACCGGCTGAAACGGCGGCACCTGCAGCGCCAGCAGCCCCTGCAGCAGCACCGGCGCAAGCGTCCAACGCAGGCCCTGCGTTCGACAAGGTGCACAACGTGATCCAGGAACGCTGCGCGGTCTGCCATTCGGCCAAACCGACCAGCCCGTTGTTCAGCGCGGCGCCCGCCGGTGTGATGTTCGACACCCCCGAGCAGATCCGCCAGAACGCGGCGCGGATCCAGGCGCAAGCCATCACCACGCAGATCATGCCACTGGGCAACATCACGCAGATGACCCAGCAGGAACGTGACCTGATCGGTGCATGGATCGCCCAGGGAGCCCAGACCAACTGAGCCAGACAAAAGCCTGTGTAAAAGCAGGCTTTTGTGGTGATGGGATTTACTTGTGCTTGAGGATCTACCTGTGGTGAGGGGATTTATCCCCGATCGGCGGCGCAGCCGTCGCAATACCTGTAATTGCCATCTGCCTGATGTATTGCGATTGCAGGTTTTTGGGGCTACTTCGTAGCCCATCGGGGATAAATCCCCTCGCCACAATAAATCTCCTCATAACAAATGGTTTCCTCACCACAACAAGCTTTTTGCCACATATATGAATGATGCAAAAGGACAGCTGTGAGCCACCCGGCAGCTGTTCAATCACAAGAATAAAAAAGATCCGAGGTGTTGCATGTCCGAGCTGTCCAAAGCGCGCATCCCCGACGCACCCGCCATTCAGCGTTTGCCCCTTTTGCAACTGATCCTGGTCGGTTTGCAACATGTTCTGCTGATGTACGGCGGTGCCATCGCGGTGCCGTTGATCATCGGACAGGCCGCTGGCCTGAGTCGTGAAGAAATTGCCTTCCTGATCAACGCCGACCTGCTGGTCGCCGGTATCGCCACCATCGTCCAGTCGCTCGGCATCGGCCCGATGGGCATCCGCATGCCGGTGATGATGGGCGCCAGTTTCGCCGCCGTCGGCAGCATGGTCGCCATGGCCGGCATGCCCGGTATCGGTCTGCAAGGGATCTTCGGTGCAACCATCGCCGCCGGGTTCTTCGGCATGCTCATCGCGCCGTTCATGTCCAAGGTCGTGCGTTTCTTCCCGCCGCTAGTGACCGGCACAGTCATCACCTCGATCGGTTTGTCGCTGTTCCCCGTGGCCGTGAACTGGGCCGGTGGCGGTGCCGCCGCGGCGCAATTCGGCTCACCGATTTATCTGGCCATCGCCGCTCTGGTACTGGCGACCATTCTGCTGATCCACCGCTTCATGCGCGGCTTCTGGGTCAATATTTCCGTGCTGATCGGCATGTGCCTGGGCTACGTGCTCTGCGGCGCCATCGGCATGGTCGACCTGAGCGGCATGGCCAACGCGCCGTGGGTTCAGTTCGTCACCCCGCTGCACTTCGGCATGCCGAAATTCGAACTGGCGCCGATCCTGTCGATGTGTCTGGTGGTGGTGATCATTTTCGTCGAGTCCACCGGGATGTTCCTTGCGCTGGGCAAGATCACCGGTCAGGAAGTCTGCCCGCGGATGCTGCGTCGCGGCCTGCTGTGCGATGCCGGCGCCTCGTTCGTTGCCGGGTTCTTCAACACCTTCACCCACTCCTCGTTCGCGCAGAACATCGGTCTGGTGCAGATGACCGGCGTGCGCTGCCGCTCGGTGACCATCGTCGCCGGTGGTCTGCTGATCGTGCTCAGCCTGCTGCCGAAAGCCGCATTCCTGGTGGCGTCGATTCCGCCGGCGGTGTTGGGCGGTGCGGCGATCGCGATGTTCGGCATGGTTGCTGCCACCGGGATCAAGATCCTGCAAGAAGCCGACATCGGTGACCGGCGTAATCAACTGCTGGTGGCGGTGAGCATCGGCATGGGCCTGATCCCGGTGGTGCGTCCGGAGTTCTTCGCGCATCTGCCGCTGTGGATGAGCCCGATCACCCACAGTGGCATCGCCATGGCCACGCTCAGCGCGCTGACGTTGAATCTGCTGTTCAACATCCTCGGCGGCGCCGAACGCGCAGCGATCAACGACTGCCACGCACATCAGCATTAACAGCAACCGATTTAACCCTGTAGGAGTGAGCCTGCTCGCGATAGCGGTATGACATTCAACACTTGAGTTGACTGAAAGAACGCCATCGCGAGCAGGCTCACTCCTACAAAGGGAAACAGCTCTGCGCCTTAAAAATAAAAACAAGAGGGAGCAACCGATGATTCGCACGCAAACCAGCGTTCTGTTGAGTGGCGGCCTGCTGGCCGCGAGTCAGGCCATGGCCGGCGATTTACTGCTGTGGCAGACCAACAGCCTGAGCTACCTGTACGGCAAGAACTTCGCGATCAACCCGTCGATCCAGCAGACGGTGACGTTCGAGCACGCCGACAAGTGGAAGTACGGCGACAACTTCCTGTTCGTCGACAAGATCTTCTACAACGGTCAGGAAGACCGCAACAAAGGCCCGCACACCTTCTACGGCGAATTCACCCCGCGCTTCTCGTTCGGCAAGATCTTCGACCAGAAAATCGAGTTTGGCCCGATCAAGGACGTCCTGCTGGCGATGACCTACGAGTACGGCGAAGGCGATAGCGAGGCCTACCTGATCGGCCCCGGCTTCGACCTCAAGGTGCCCGGCTTCAACTACGTGACCCTGAACATCTTCCGTCGCCACACCGAAGGCCCGCGCCCCGGCGACGGCGTCTGGCAGATCACCCCGGGCTGGTCGTACAGCGTGCCGCTGGGCAATTCCGACCTGTTGATCGACGGCTATCTGGACTGGGTCGTCGACAACGACCAGAACTCGCGCGGCACCTACCACGCCAACCTGCACATCAATCCGCAGATCAAATACGACCTCGGCAAAGCCCTCGGCTGGAGCCACAAGCAGCTGTATGTCGGCACCGAATACAGCTACTGGAAGAACAAATACGGCGTCGAAAGCAGCCACAACCTCGACACCAACCAGAACACCGCCAGCCTGCTGGTGAAGGTGCACTTCTGAGATGGCCCGCAACCGTGCCCCATACCTGTCGTCGGTGCTCTGTTGCGGGGCACTTGAGAGCTGGCCGAGGAGTCAGTATTCTCCGCGGCCTCTTGAATTCGGTCTAAAAAAAAGCCCGGATTTAATTCCTGACCGACAAGCCAACTTATCCCGGCCCCGGTCAGTACCGAGGCATCCCGAAAACACGCGCAATCGACTGTTTTTCAGCAGCCGAACGGGCGTTTTTTTGCTTTTCGAAAGCGTTGGCCCAGCTCTTGCTATCACCAGCGAAGCTGACCGATCGGATGACTTTTGCAGCGACGAAAAAAGGCGCCACACCAGAGCGCCGATCTTAAAAAAATAAACGTGGAACACCTACTTTGGGAGCAACCGAATGAAACGTATGTGCACCAGCCTGATGCTCGCGGGATCGATGCTGGCCGGCGGCGAGGCCATGGCCGACGGCCTGCTGCAATGGCAGAACAACAGCCTGACCTACCTCTACGGCAAAGACTTCAAGGTCAACCCGGCGATCCAGCAGACCGTCACCTTCGAGCACGCCGATGCCTGGAAGTACGGGGACAACTTCCTGTTCGTCGACAAGATCTTCTACAACGGCAAGCCGGATGGCGGCGTCGGCAACAACACTTACTATGGCGAATTCAGCCCACGACTGTCGCTGGGCAAGATCCTCGACCAGAAGATCGAATTCGGTCCAGTCAAGGATGTGCTGCTGGCGATGACTTACGAGTTCGGTGAAGGCGACGTCGAGTCGTACCTGATCGGCCCGGGTTTTGACCTGGCGATTCCAGGCTTCGACTACTTCCAGCTGAACTTCTACCAGCGCCACACCGAAGGCTCGCGCGCCGGTGACAACGTCTGGCAGATCACCCCGGTCTGGTCCTACACCATTCCGGTTGGCGACTCGAACATCCTGATCGACGGTTTCATGGACTGGGTGGTCGACAACGACGTCAACAGCAAAGGCGAATACCACGCCAACCTGCACTTCAACCCACAGGTCAAATACGACCTGGGCAAGGCGCTGAATTTCGGCGAGAAGCAGCTGTACGTCGGTGTTGAATACGACTACTGGAAAGACAAGTACGGGATCGACGACACCCGTGCGTTCACCACCAATCAGAACGTGACCAGCTTCCTGGTGAAGTTCCACTTCTGATCCTGGTATCAGTGGCGTCTGCAAGGACGCCTTCGCGAGCAAGCCCGCTCCCACACTGGTTTTGTGACCAACACAGAACCAATGTGGGAGCGAGCTTGCTCGCGAATGGCTTCAGCACAAATATCAGGTGGGCGCGACCGCCTCGGTGATCCCCAGAAACCGGCACAACTCCTCACGCTTGGCCAACGCATCGCGCCGTCCCAGGTCGATCAGCTCGCTGCAATACCCCGCCTCGAACAACAGATAACTCAGCACCCCTGCCCCACTGGTCTTGGTCGCCCCCGGGCCGCGCAAGAACAGACGCAATGCCGCCGGCAACTCCTGCCGATGCCGCGCCGCGATCTCGTCGATCGGCTGACTCGGCGCAATCACCAGCACTTCCACTGGCGCCACGCCCAACTCACGAGTCGGCACGCCCTCGGGCATCAGGTGGCTGAACTGGTTCAGACGCTGCAGCAACTCGATGTCGCTCTCCAGACTGTCAATGAACGTGCTGTTGAGCATGTGCCCGCCGATCTGCGCCAGCGTTGGCTGCTGACCGGTGTAGGCGCGCTCCAGCGGCTGCTGCGGATCAAACCCGCGCGGGTTGCCGCTGACGCCCACCACCAGCACCCGACTCGCGCCCAGGTGCAGCGCCGGGCTGATCGGTGCCGACTGGCGTACCGCGCCGTCGCCGAAATATTCCTCACCGATTTTCACCGGGGCAAACAGCAACGGGATCGCCGAACTGGCGAGCAGATGGTCCACCGACAATTGCGCCGGCACGCCGATCCGCCGATGGCGCAACCACGCATCGATCGTGCCGCCGCCCTGATAGAAGGTCACCGCCTGCCCCGATTCGTAGCCGAACGCGGTCACCGCCACCGCATGCAATTGCTTGCGCGCGATGGATTCGGCGATACCGGGCATGTGCAGTTTTTCATTGAGCAGCTCGCGCAGCGGCGAACTGTTGAGCAGCGCCACCGGCAGTTGGCGACCGATGCCGAGCAGGCTGTGACTGACAAAGCGGCTGGCCTGACGGATCACCCCCGGCCAGTCACTGCGCAACACCCGATGACTGCGAAAGCCCTGCCAGAACAGTGTGAGGCGTTCGATGGCGGCGCGAAAATCGGTGGCACCACTGGCGAGGCTGACCGCGTTGATCGCCCCGGCCGAAGTGCCGACGATCACCGGAAACGGATTGTCCGCGCCCAGCGGCAGCAATTCGGCAATCGCCGCCAGTACCCCCACCTGATACGCCGCCCGAGCCCCGCCGCCGGAAAGAATCAAACCTGTGACCGGTTCCGCAGGGCTCATCGCAACGCTCCATGGTGCTTGAAAGGGTGAGTGAATCAGCCGCGTCGTTTGGGGTAAAGCTTCGGCTCGCCCGGTGGACGGCTCTTGAAGCGGCGGTGCGCCCACAAGTATTGCTCAGGGCAGGCGCGCAGCGCACTTTCCACCCACTGGTTGATGCGGATGCAGTCGGCCTCTTCGGTTTCACCCGGGAAGTCTTCCAGCGGAGGATGGATCACCAACCGGTAACCGCTGCCGTCGGCCAGACGCTCCTGAGTGAACGGCACCACCAGCGCCTTGCCCAGACGGGCAAACTTGGTGGTCGCAGTCACCGTCGCCGCCTGAATGCCGAACAGCGGCACGAAGATGCTTTGCTTGGCGCCGTAGTCCTGATCCGGTGCGTACCAGATCGCCCGGCCCGAACGCAGCAACTTGAGCATGCCACGCACGTCGTCACGCTCCACCGCCAGCGAATCGAGATTGTGCCGCTCACGGCCCCGACGCTGGACGAAGTCGAACAACGGGTTCTTGTGCTCGCGGTACATGCCATCGATGGTGTGCTGCTGGCCGAGCAGCGCGGCGCCGATTTCCAGGGTGGTGAAGTGCGCGGCCATGAGGATCACGCCCTTGCCTTCGCGCTGGGCCTTTTGCAGATGCTCCAGGCCTTCGACGTGGGCCAGTTTGGCCAGACGCTCACGGGACCACCACCAACTCATCGCCATTTCAAAAAAAGCGATGCCGGTGGAGGCGAAGTTTTCCTTGAGCAAGCGTTTACGCTCGGCGGCGGATTTTTCCGGGAAGCACAGCTCGAGATTGCGCTTGGCGATACGCCGCCGGTCGCCGGCCACGCGATACATCAATGCGCCCAGCACACGACCGATCGTCAGTAAAACCGCATACGGCAACTGCACGACCAGCCACAACAGCCCCAGACCGCACCAGAGCGGCCAGAAGCGGGGAGAAAGAAAGGCTCTTCGAAAACGCGGGCGATCCATTAAAGCTTCCGTAAATTCAGTGGCCGCGCATTCTACATCGTTCGACCCGGCTTGCGGCTCGCGGGCGTTCTCGTTATAAGTCTCGGCACTTTTAGTGACAAGCCGTTGTATGCCGATATGAGCCAAAACGAATCGCCAGACCGAGATCCCGTGTTCCAGTTGAAGGGCAGCATGCTGGCCATCACGGTGCTGGAACTGTCCCGCAACGACCTCGACAGCCTTGATCGGCAACTGGCCGCCAAAGTCGCCCAGGCGCCGAATTTCTTCAGCAATGCACCGTTGGTCCTGGCGCTGGACAAACTGCCGCCCGGCGAAGGCGCGGTCGATCTGCCCGGCCTGATGCGCGTATGCCGCCAGCATGGTCTGCGCACCCTGGCGATCCGCGCCAGCCGTATCGAAGACATCGCTGCCGCCATCGCCATCGACATCCCGGTGCTGCCGCCGTCCGGCGCCCGTGAACGACCGCTGGAAGCCCCGGAACCGGAAGTCAAAAAGAAGCCGGAAAAGCCGCCGGAGCCGACCGTCAAACCGACCCGTGTGATCACCACGCCAGTACGTGGTGGCCAACAGATATATGCCCAGGGTGGCGATTTGGTCGTGGTTTCTTCGGTCAGTCCGGGGGCGGAACTTCTGGCCGATGGCAACATCCATGTATACGGCCCGATGCGCGGTCGCGCACTGGCCGGCGTCAAAGGCGACACCAAGGCCCGGATATTCTGTCAGCAATTGAGCGCTGAACTGATCTCCATCGCCGGGCATTACAAGGTTTCCGAAGATTTGCGCCGCGATCCACTGTGGGGCTCCGGCGTCCAGGTCAGCCTGTCGGCCGACGTGTTGAACATCATTCGGCTTTAACGGATACTGCCGCATTTTCCAAGCATCTCTAAAACGTAGCGAAAACGGCTCAAACGAAGTAGGAAAAAGGAACAAGCAGCGTTTGCCCCCGGCAATTGCGACTTGCGCCGAATTCCAGCCAAGGCTGTCCGACTGCAGTAGTTTTCAAGAGATGTTTTTCAGGGGCTAAAAAGTCCTTCTTCCTTAGGGGTGAAACACCTTGGCCAAGATTCTCGTGGTTACATCCGGCAAGGGTGGTGTGGGTAAGACCACCACCAGCGCCGCTATCGGTACCGGCCTCGCTCTGCGCGGCCATAAAACAGTGATCGTCGACTTCGACGTGGGCCTGCGTAACCTCGACCTGATCATGGGTTGCGAGCGTCGCGTGGTGTACGACTTCGTCAACGTGGTCAACGGCGAAGCCAACCTGCAGCAGGCCCTGATCAAAGACAAGCGCCTGGAAAATCTCTACGTGCTGGCCGCCAGCCAGACCCGCGACAAAGACGCGCTGACCCAGGAAGGCGTGGAAAAAGTCCTGATGCAGTTGAAGGAAGACTTCGACTTCGTGGTCTGCGACTCCCCGGCGGGCATCGAGAAAGGTGCGCACCTGGCCATGTATTTCGCCGACGAAGCGATCATCGTGACCAACCCGGAAGTGTCCTCGGTACGTGACTCCGACCGCATGCTCGGCCTGCTGGCCAGCAAATCGCGTCGCGCCGAAAAAGGCGAAGACCCGATCAAGGAACACCTCCTGCTGACCCGTTACAACCCGCAGCGCGTCAGCGATGGCGAGATGCTGGGCGTCGAAGACGTGAAGGAAATCCTGGCCGTGACCCTGCTGGGCGTTATCCCTGAGTCGCAGGCGGTCCTGAAGGCTTCCAACTCGGGCGTTCCAGTGATTCTCGACGACCAGAGCGATGCCGGTCAGGCGTACAGCGATGCCGTTGATCGTCTGCTGGGCAAAGAAAAAGAACATCGTTTCCTCGATGTTACGAAGAAGGGATTCTTCGAGCGCCTGTTTGGAGGTAGGTAATGAACCTTTTTGACTTCTTTCGTGCCAACAAAAAGCCAAGTACCGCCTCGGTAGCGAAAGAGCGTCTACAGATCATCGTGGCGCATGAGCGCGGCCAGCGCAGCACGCCGGATTACCTGCCAGCCTTGCAGAAGGAACTGGTCGACGTGATCCGCAAGTACGTCAACATCGGCAACGACGACGTACATGTTGCACTGGAAAGCCAGGGCAGTTGCTCGATTCTGGAACTCAACATCACCCTGCCAGATCGCTGAGTCGATCCGGCAGGAACGACGGCGGCTCAGGGCCATTCCCATCGCGGAATGGCCCTGAGCCGCCGTTGGCATTTGTTACGAGGCTGTTTTAATGCCGTTGTCCAACATCCGCATCATTCATCAGGACGCCGCCGTACTGGTGGTCGACAAACCGACGTTGCTGCTCTCGGTGCCCGGTCGCGCCGACGACAACAAGGACTGCCTGATCACCCGCCTGCAGGAAAACGGCTACCCGGAAGCGCGCATCGTCCATCGCCTGGACTGGGAAACCTCCGGCATCATTCTGCTGGCCCGTGACGCGGATACTCACCGCGAACTGTCGCGGCAGTTTCACGATCGTGAAACAGAGAAAGCCTACACTGCGCTCTGCTGGGGTCAGCCGGAGCTGGACAGTGGCAGCATCGACCTGCCGCTGCGCTACGATCCGCCGACCAAACCGCGGCACGTGGTCGACCACGAATTCGGCAAGCATGCGCTGACCTTCTGGCGCGTACTGGAACGTTGCGGCGACTGGTGCCGCGTCGAACTGACGCCGATCACCGGTCGCTCGCACCAGTTGCGTGTGCACATGCTGTCCATCGGTCACCCGCTGCTGGGCGACGGGCTGTACGCCCATGAGCAGGCCTTGGCGGCCTGGCCGCGTCTGTGCCTGCACGCCAGCATGCTGAGCTTCACCCACCCGCAAACCGGCGAGCGGTTGCGCTTCGAATGCCCGGCACCGTTTTAAGCGCTGCCTGAGTGGCGGCGCTGTTTTCTTTTGGACAAGGATTCTGTTTTCGGATGAGTTGTATTGATTCCCTGGTAACCCCCCTCACGAAAGTTCGTCATCAACTGCTTTACCTGATTTACGGCAATCAGGATGTGTACCGGCGCGAAGCCAAGTTCAGCATCCTGACCGCGCTGTCCCAGGCTAAAAACGGCGAGCGACCGGCGATCCGCATTCTCACTGATCGCCCCGACGACTATGCGGGCTGGCCGGTCGACACGGTGTTGCTGGATGAAGCGACTCTGACCCGCTGGCAAGGCACCCACGGCTATCACCACCGCCGCAAGGCCTGCGCCATCGCCGCGGGCATGCAGTGGGCGGAAAAAACCCTGTTCGTCGACACCGACACCCTGTTCACCCGCCACCCGAGCCAACTGTTCAAATTCATCGAGCCGAACCGCTCGGTGATGGATCGCTTCGAGTACGACTGGAAAGATGTGCACCAGCGTCCCGACTATCAAAAACTCGGTCGCGACCTGCGCAGCCACGGCGTGACGCCGGATAACGGTTTCAAGCTCTACAACAGCGGCTTGTGCGGCGTGACCGACAGCGACTCAGCGCTGTTCGAAGAGTCGATCCGCCTGATTGATGAGTGGACACTCGGCGGCTTCGAAATCCACACCATCGAACAGATCGCCCTGTCGTATGCCATGCGCGAGCGTCAGGTGGTGGAAGCGCGCAAACACGTCTACCACTACTTCGCGGAAAAACGTTTCTTCCACGCGATGCAGACGTACTTCTTCTCCCAGCACGGCGAGCAGTTCAGCCAGCGCCTGGTGGATCTGTGCAGCGATGTGCCACGGGTCAAACCGTTCCCCTCGGCCTGGCGCCGATTGAAAATCAAATGGAAGCTGCGCCACCAGAAAGGTGCCCTGCGCAAGGTCGGTCGTGATCTGCTGTACGGCAGCGCCGCGCCGGAAGATCCGTACTACAGCGTTTGCCGACACGAATGGTGGGAATGCGCCTCGCGGGAAATTCTGCGTTGGGACGAGAGCCAGCAGAAAAAACTGCTGAGCCAGAAGTCCTGGCCGCAACAGCTGCCGCGTCCGGATAAACCGGAAGATGAAAAAGTCATCATGAACTATTTGAAAAAACGCGTAGCCGCCCGCTGATCCACATTACTCCCTGTGGGAGCGGGCTTGCTCGCGAAAGCGGTGTGTCATCCAAAAATCTGCATCTGACCCACCGCTTTCGCGAGCAAGCCCGCTCCCACCCCGATCCTGCCCGGATTCAATTCCCCGGCCGATGCGTTAAACTCCCGCCCATTGCTGTCTGGAGCTTCTTATGCGCGAAGAGTTGAACCAAGGCCTGATCGACTTCCTCAAGGCCTCCCCTACCCCGTTCCACGCCACCGCCAGCCTCGTTCAGCGTCTGGAGGCCGCCGGTTACGTGCGCCTCGACGAGCGCGAGCCATGGAACACCGAGGCCAACGGCCGCTATTACGTCACCCGCAACGACTCCTCGATTGTCGCGATCAAAATGGGCCGCAACTCGCCGCTGCACGACGGTATCCGTCTGGTCGGCGCCCACACCGACAGCCCGTGCCTGCGGGTCAAGCCGCAACCGGAACTGCAACGCCAGGGCTTCTGGCAACTGGGCGTTGAAGTCTACGGTGGCGCGCTGCTGGCGCCGTGGTTCGACCGCGACCTGTCGCTGGCCGGCCGCGTGACCTTCCGCCGCGACGGCAAGGTCGAAAGCCAACTGATCGACTTCAAGGCGCCGATCGCGATCATTCCCAACCTGGCGATTCACCTGAACCGTGAAGCCAATCAGGGCTGGGCGATCAACGCGCAGACCGAGCTGCCGCCGATCCTCGCGCAATTCGCCGGCGACGAACGCGTCGACTTCCGCGCCGTGCTGACTGATCAACTGGCCCGCGAACATGGCCTGAACGCCGACGTGGTGCTGGATTACGAGCTGAGCTTCTACGACACCCAGAGCGCGGCGGTCATCGGCCTGCATGGCGACTTCATCGCCGGTGCGCGCCTCGACAACCTGCTGTCGTGCTACGCCGGCCTGCAAGCCCTGCTCAGCGCCGACACCGAAGAAACCTGCGTGCTGGTGTGCAACGACCACGAAGAAGTCGGCTCCTGCTCGGCGTGCGGCGCCGATGGCCCGATGCTCGAACAGACCCTGCGCCGTCTGCTGCCGGAAGGTGACGAGTTCGTCCGCACCATCCAGAAATCGTTACTGGTCTCAGCCGACAATGCCCACGGCGTGCACCCGAACTACGCCGAGAAGCACGACGCCAACCACGGTCCGAAACTCAACGCCGGCCCGGTGATCAAGGTCAACAGCAACCAGCGCTACGCCACCAACAGCGAAACCGCCGGGTTCTTCCGCCACCTGTGCATGGCCGAAGAAGTACCGGTGCAGAGCTTCGTGGTGCGCAGCGACATGGGCTGCGGCTCGACCATCGGCCCGATCACCGCCAGCCACCTGGGCGTGCGCACCGTCGACATCGGCCTGCCGACCTTCGCCATGCACTCGATCCGCGAACTGTGCGGCAGCCACGACCTGGCGCACCTGGTCAAAGTGCTGAGCGCGTTCTACGCCAGCCGCGAGTTGCCTTAAAAGCTGAAAAGCTTCGCGAGCAAGCCCGCTCCCACATTGGAATGCATTTCAACCTGTGGGAGCGGGCTTGCTCGCGAAAGCGCTCGTGCAGACAACAAAGATTCATCGTAGAACCGAATCATTCCTGATACACATCACTCCTCGCTGCAGAAAGCGACCTAGACTTAAATCATTCCCTTCGACAAGGCAGTCACCATGATTTCGATGTCCTCCTTCCACGCCATGCTCATTCCGATACTGTCCGGGATGATCCTGCTGGCGATCGGTTTCAACTTCCGCGACAAGAACGCCGGTGTGTTTGCCATGTGGGTCGGCATGCTGATGATCCTGGCGACCGTGGTCTACAAGATCCTCGCCAAACTCAACGAATAAATCCGCGCCCGGCTCGCATTGATTCTGGCTGCCTCGTACACTCGCTCAATTCGCCCCTTTGCGAGGTTGACCGCCTAGTGTTCGCTCGTCTGTTTGCTCTGCCCTGCCTGTTCCTTGTCTGCCTGATGACGCTGCTGCCGCTGGCCCCTGCCCAGGCGGTCGGGTTGCCGGGCCTGCTCAACACCACCAAGACGCAACCGGAGGCGCAAGAGCCGCTGGGCCAGTCGCTGGATGAAGTCATCAAGTCGCTGGAAAACGACAAGCAACGCGCGCAATTGCTGAGCGATCTGAAAAAGCTGCGCGACGCCACCAAGAAAGCCCAGGCCTCACCGGAAGAAGGTGTGCTGGGCCTGATCGGCGGCACCCTGGCCAGTTTCGAGAAACAGTTCTCCGGTGACGACAGCCCGCTGACCCGCTGGTCCGACGAGTTCGATCTGGCCAGGGACGAACTCGACAACCTGATGTTGCCGGCCAGCGAATGGCTGCCGATCATCTTCGGCTTCGCGGTGATCCTGATGGTCTGGAGCCTGCTCGCCGCCGCGCTGATCTGGCTCGGTCACCGGGTGCGCATGCGCTTCGGCCTGACCGAAGAACTGCCGCAACACCCCAAGGCCCTCGACATGCTGCGCTTCGCCCTGCGCAAGCTCGGACCGTGGTTGATTGCGTTGGTCATCACCGTTTACATGAGCTACGCGCTGCCGTCGTCATTGGGTAAAAGCCTGGCGATGGTGCTGGCTTATGCGCTGGTGGTCGGCACCTGTTTCTCGGCGATCTGCGTGATCGCCTTCTCGCTGCTCGACGGCCCGCACCGGCACCGGGCGCTGTACATCCTGCGGCATCAGGCCTTCCGTCCGTTGTGGCTGATCGGCAGCTTCGCCGCATTCGGTGAAGCGCTGAGTGACCCGCGCCTGGTCGAAGGCCTCGGCGTGCACCTGGCGCACACCACCGCGACCATCACCAACGTGCTCGCGGCGCTGTTCACCGGGTTGTTCATCCTGCGTTTCCGCCGGCCGATCGCGCACCTGATCCGCAACCAGCCGTTGTCCCGCCGCCTGACCCGCCGCGCCCTCAGCGACACCATCGATATCCTCGGCACCTTCTGGTACGTGCCGGCGCTGGTGCTGGTCGGCATCTCGCTGTTCGCCACCTTCGTCTCCGCCGGCGACACCAGCACCGCCCTGCGTCAGTCGCTGATCTGCACGGTGCTGCTGGTGATGTGCATGGTGATCAACGGCCTCGTGCGCCGTCATTCACTCAAACCGCAACGCGGGCCGAAGCGCCATGCGTTGTACTCGGAGCGCCTGAAAAGCTTCTTCTACACCCTCGCCCACCTGCTGGTGTGGCTGATCTTCATCGAGCTCGGCCTGCGCGTGTGGGGCAAGTCGCTGATCGGCTTTGCCGAGGGCGAAGGGCATGACGTCAGCGTCAAACTGTTCAGCCTGATCGGCACGCTGATTTTCTCCTGGCTGATCTGGATCCTCGCCGACACCGCCGTGCACCACGCCCTCACCCGCTCGCGCAAAGGCCTGGCGAATGCCCGCGCGCAGACGATGATGCCGCTGATCCGCAACGTGTTGTTCGTGGCGATTTTCATCATCGCGCTGATCGTCGCCCTGGCGAACATGGGCATGAACGTCACGCCACTGCTGGCCGGTGCCGGTGTGATCGGTCTGGCCATCGGTTTCGGTGCGCAGTCGCTGGTGGCGGACCTGATCACCGGCCTGTTCATCATCATCGAAGACTCGTTGGCCATTGATGACTACGTCGACGTCGGCGGCCACCTCGGCACCGTCGAAGGCCTGACCATCCGCACCGTGCGCCTGCGCGATATCGACGGCATCGTCCACACCATTCCGTTCAGCGAAATCAAAAGCATCAAGAACTACTCGCGGGAATTCGGCTACGCGATCTTCCGCGTGGCGGTGCCGTACAACATGGAAATCGACGACGCGATCAAACTGATGCGCGAAGTCGGCCAGAAAATGCGTACCGACCCACTGCAACGGCGGAACATCTGGTCGCCGCTGGAGATCCAGGGCGTGGAAAGTTTCGAATCCGGCAGCGCGATCCTGCGCGCGCGGTTCAAGACTGCACCGATCAAACAATGGGAAGTTTCCCGAGCGTTCAACCTGTCGCTCAAACGCCATCTGGACGAAGCCGGACTCGATCTGGCGACGCCACGCATGAGCGTGCAGGTCATCACTGCCGGCGGTGGCCAGCCGAAGGAATAGCACTTCGCGCACACACTCGGGTCACAGGCAGGGAAGCCAGAAAAACAATAACCATGGAGACACCCGATGCAGCTGACACGTATCGCCCAGTCCGTTCTGCTCACTCTGCTGGCCGGCACCGCCAGCGCCGCCACCCTGGACAGCACCCGCGAACAGATCGCCACGCAAGCCAAGGCACTTGAACCGCAACTGCTGGAAACCCGCCGCGACATCCACGCGCACCCGGAACTGGGCAACACCGAGAAACGCACCGCGGAACTGGTCGCCAGACAACTGAAGGCCATGGGTCTGGAAGTCAAAACCAACGTCGCCCGCACCGGCGTGGTTGCGATCCTCAAAGGCGCGCTGCCCGGCCCGACCGTGGCCTTGCGCGCCGACATGGACGCGCTGCCGGTCAAGGAAGTCGCCGACCTGCCCTTCGCCTCGAAAGCCAAAGGCACTTATCTGGACAAAGAAGTCGACGTGATGCACGCCTGCGGCCACGACGCCCACACTGCGATCCTGCTGAGCACGGCGAAAATTCTCACTGGCCTGCGCGACACCCTGCCCGGCACCGTGGTGTTCTACTTCCAGCCCGCCGAAGAAGGCCCGAGCGACTTCATCCCCGACGGCAAAAACACCTGGGGCGCGAAAATGATGGTGCAAGAAGGCGTGATGAAATCCCCCAAACCCGACGCCGTCTTCGGCCTCCACGTCTGGGCCGGCGTCCCCGCCGGCCAGATCGCCTACCGCCCCGGCGCCACTCTGGCCAGCTCCGACGACCTGCGCATCAAAATCCTCGGCAAACAGACCCACGCCGGCCGCCCGTGGGACGGCATCGACCCGATCACCGTCGGCGCACAAACCATCGTCGGCCTGCAAACCGTGGTCAGCCGCCGCACCGACATTTCGTCCTACCCGTCCGTGGTCAGCATCGGCACCATCAACGGCGGCACCCGCTACAACATCATTCCCGAGTCCGTGGACATGAGCGGCACCATCCGCTCCTACGACTACGGCATCCGCCAGAAACTCCACGCCGACGTACGCCAGACCATCGAAAAAATCGCCGAAAGCGGCGGCGCGAAAGCCGACGTTACCATCATCGAAAAATACGACCCCACGATCAACAACCCGGCACTGACGGAAAAAATGCTGCCGACGTTGAAGTGGGCAGCCAAGGATGACGTGGTCAATGCGCCGCTGGTGGGCGGCGCGGAAGACTTCTCGTTCTTCGCCAAGGAAGTGCCGGGGCTGTTTGTTTTTTTAGGGGTGACGCCACGGGATCAGGACATGAGCAAGGCCGCGCCGAATCACAATCCGGGATTCTTTGTGGATGAGTCGGCGCTGGTGGTTGGGGTGAGGACGATGGCGTCGCTGGCGACGGATTATTTGTATAGGAATGCTGAGGCGGCCAGATAGAGATGGGGTGATTGTGGGGCCGCCTTCGCGAGCAAGCCCGCTCCCACAGTGGGATTGGGTGTATTCAGTGGGAGATTGGTCGGCTGTCAGGCCGCCATCGCTGGCAGGCCAGCTCCCACACTGGATTGGGTGTATTCAGTGAGAGATTGGTCGGCTGTCAGGCCGCCTTCGCTGGCAAGCCAGCTCCCACAGTGGATTGGGTGTATTCAGTGGGAGATTGGTCGGCTGTCAGGCCGCTATCGCTGACAAGCCAGCTCCGACAGTGGGATTGGGTGCAGGCAGTTGGAGATTGGTCGGCTGTCAGGCCGCCTTCGCGAGCAGGCTCACTCCTACAGAAAAGCAAAAGCCGACCGCACGCTTTTCACCACTCAACAGGATGAGCGCAAGCTCGGCTGCAGCTCTTGATCTTGCCGTGCCGGCCCCATCGGCAGGCTGAGTGGAGGGGTTTATCCGGGGGTGGGAGCGCAGCGACCGTTTGGCGAAGCCAAATGCATCGAGAGGAGGTGCAGCGAAGCAAACCGGAGGCGATGCGCCCGGATGAACCCCGTAACGAAGGAACCCGAGCCTAAGCGAGGGCCGTACGCCGGGGCCAAGCGTTTTGGTTACTTTTGGGCGTCTGCAAAAGTGACTCGCTGTAAGAGCGAAACCGTCAGCGGCAGCACCCGAAGAAACGGATATTCACACAGAACCCAACAGCCTGGTCGGCCCAGAGGCCGCCAAGGCCAAAAGCTCAAACAACATCTACACCAACGTGAATCGCATCATGCCGCCAAAACTCCAGATCACAATCAATCAACCGCTCATGCTGATCATAATTGACCCGAGCAATCCGTAACCCCGGACTCCCGACAGAAACCCGCAAAGCCGCCGCCGCATCCACCGACAACGACGTCGGCACAATCTCGAACCGCACCCGCCCATAGTGCAAATCGTAATGCCGCGCATACAACTCGGTCATCGACTGATTCAAATCAAATCCCAGAATCCCCGGAAAATACTGCGGATTCAGATAGTGCTCCACATACAAAACCAGCCGCCCGTCAATCCGCCGCGACCGGCAAATCTGAATCACGCTCGACAAAGCAGGCAACTGCAACAACGCACACACCGCCACCGATGCCGGCTGCAACCGCGCCGAAATCACCTCGGTCGACGGCACCCGCCCCTGCGCACTGACCATCGCGTGAAAATGACTGCGCTGCATCAGGTTGTACGCCAGACGTGGCGGCGAAACGAACCAGCCACGGCGCTCCTCGCGATAGATCTGCCCCTGCGCCTCCAGTTGCAACAAGGCCTCACGCACAGTAATGCGCGTGGTGCCGAACAACTCACTGAGCTTGCGCTCGGCCGGCAACTTGCTCCCGGGCGCGAGCAGGCCGTGATCAAGTTGCTCCTGCAGCACCTGACCAATCGCTGTCACCGCTTTTGTTGCCTCATCGCGCATCAACGTTACCTATCTGGACTAGACCAGCACTGTTTCGGGGCAAAAACCGTACGGCCTGCAAGCCGTTTCCTTGTATTGCAAGCCTAGGCAGTGCAGATGACCGAGAGATGACAAACCCGCCCGACGGTCGCCCTCATGACTTGCAATACATCGGCCAAGTGCCTTGTCCGCCGGGGCTTTGACCTTGGTCTACGCTTACCGGGCAAGCGCCGAATCCGGGCCAATAAAAGGCCTGCCGGGCGACCGCCGACATCAAAGTGTCATCCAGCCCCCTTAAATTGGCTCAGGTATTGCTGACCTAGACCAACACAAACCGCAATCGCAGCGTTGAACACGACCAAGGAGCTTCGGAATGAAACAGCTTTTCCTGGCAACACTGTTAGGCTCGACCATTGCAATGTGCACCTCCGCCATCGCGGCGGGTATCGACCTGAAAACCCTCGAAGCCGCTGCGAAAGCGGAAGGCGCCGTCAACAGCGTCGGCATGCCCGATGACTGGGCCAACTGGAAAGGCACCTGGGAAGACCTGGCCAAGACCTATGGCCTGAAACACATCGACACCGACATGAGCTCGGCCCAGGAAATCGCCAAGTTCGCCGCCGAAAAAGACAACGCCACTGCCGACATCGGCGACGTCGGCGCCGCCTTCGGCCCGATCGCGGTCAAGCAGGGCGTGGTGCAACCGTACAAACCAAGCACCTGGGATCAAGTCCCGGACTGGGCCAAGGACAAGGACGGCAACTGGGCACTGGCCTACACCGGCACCATCGCCTTCATCGTCAACAAGAAGCTGCTGCACGGTTCCGAAGTCCCGACCAAATGGGCCGACCTCAAGGGCGGCAAATACAAGGTTTCCATCGGTGACGTGAGCACCGCCGCGCAAGCCGCCAACGGCGTACTGGCCGCTGCCCTGGCCAACGGTGGCGACGAGAAGAACATCCAGCCGGCCCTGCTGCTGTTTGCAGACATCGCCAAGCAAGGTCGCCTGTCGATGGCCAACCCGACCATCGCCACCATGGAAAAAGGCGAAATCGAAGTCGGCGTGGTCTGGGACTTCAACGGCCTGAGCTACAAGGCCAAGATGGCCAACCCGGATGACTACGTGGTGCTGATCCCGTCGGATGGCTCGGTGATTTCCGGCTACACCACCATCATCAACAAGTACGCGAAAAACCCGAACGCCGCCAAGCTGACCCGCGAATACATCTTCAGCGACGCCGGCCAGACCAACCTCGCTCGCGGCAATGCTCGTCCGATCCGTGCCGAGCACCTGCAACTGCCGGAAGACGTGAAGGCCAAGCTGCTGCCGAACGAGCAGTACAAGAAGGTCACGCCGATCAAGGACGCCGACGCCTGGGAAAAAACCTCCAAGGCCCTGCCGCAGAAGTGGAACGAAGAAGTCATCGTAGAGATGAAGTAATCCTGTAAATCCCCACTGCTGGATCCATTGGAGATCCAAATGTGGGAGCGGGCTTGCTCGCGAATGCGGTGGATCAGTCAAGCATCTATTGACTGACACTCCGCCTTCGCGAGCAAGCCCGCTCCCACAGGGGATCCAGATTGAATCTGAAATTTCCTGTTTTCGCGGAGTTTTTGCCCCTATGAAGCACAACGTCATCCTTGTCGTGCTCGACGGTCTCAATTACGAGGTCGCGCGGCACGCCATGGGGCATCTGCAGGCTTACGTTGGCGCAGGACGCGCCGCGCTCTATCAGTTGGAGTGCGAGTTGCCGGCCCTGTCCCGACCGCTTTACGAATGCATCCTTACCGGCGTGCCGCCGATCGACAGCGGCATCGTCCACAACAACGTTGCGCGCCTGTCCAACCAGCGCAGCATCTATCACTACGCCCGCGACGCCGGCCTGAAAACCGCCGCAGCGGCCTATCACTGGGTCAGCGAGCTGTACAACCGCTCACCGTTCCTAGCGACCCGCGACCGTCATACCGACGATCCAGCGTTACCGATCCAGCACGGGCATTTCTACTGGAACGATCACTACCCGGATTCGCACCTGTTCGCCGACGCGGAACACCTGCGCCTGCGCCATGCGCCGAACTTCCTGCTGATCCACCCGATGAACATCGACGACGCCGGCCACAAGCACGGCCTCGATTCCGCGCAATACCGCAACAGCGCGCGCTCGGCGGACATCATCCTCGCCGACTACCTGCAAGGCTGGCTCGACGCGGATTATCAGGTGCTGGTGACTGCCGATCACGGCATGAACAACGACCGCTCGCACAACGGCTTGCTACCGGAAGAGCGCCAGGTGCCGCTGTTTATCCTCGGCAACGCCTTCAGCCTGAATGCTGACGCCGCGCCGAAGCAGACCGAGATCTGCGGCACCGTCTGCGAACTGCTCGGCGTCCCTCACGACAAACCTGTGTGCCGGGAACTGCTCAAATGAATGCCATGACTCGCGGCAAATGGCTGGCGGCCCTGTGTCTAGTGCCGTTCGCGCTGTTCTATATCGTGTTCGAAATCGCCCCGCTGGTCTGGGTGATGATCAACAGCCTGCAATCGGAGGAGTTCGGCTGGGGCTTCGCGAATTTCAGCAAGATCTTCAGTTCGAAGTTCTATCTGCAGGCGATCCAGTACAGCCTGGAGATCAGTTTCTGGTCGAGCGTATTCGGCATCATCATCGCCGTGCTCGGTGCGTATTCGTTGCGCCGGGTCGACTCGAAACTGCGCAACTTCGTGAATGCCTTCGCCAACATGACCAGCAACTTCGCGGGGGTGCCGCTGGCCTTTGCGTTCATCATCCTGCTCGGGTTCAATGGCAGCATCACCATCATGCTCAAGCAGGCCGGGATCATTCAGGACTTCAACCTGTACTCGAAAACCGGTCTGATCATCCTCTACACCTACTTCCAGATTCCCCTCGGCGTGCTGCTGCTGTACCCGGCGTTCGACGCCTTGCGTGAAGACTGGCGCGAATCCGCCGCGCTGCTCGGCGCCAACGGCTGGCAGTTCTGGCGCCACATCGGCCTGCCGGTGTTGACCCCGGCCCTGCTCGGCACCTTCGTGATCCTGCTGGCCAACGCCCTCGGCGCCTACGCCACGGTGTACGCCTTGACCACCGGCAACTTCAACGTGCTGCCGATCCGCATCGCGGCAATGGTTTCCGGGGATATTTCCCTCGATCCGAATCTCGCCAGTGCCCTGGCCGTGGTGCTGGTGGCGTTGATGACCATCGTCACCGTTGTGCATCAACTGCTGTTGAAGAGGAGCTACCATGTCTCGCGCTGAATCCGGCCCGGCCGGCGTCTACCACCGCGTCGTGGTTTATCTGCTGTTCGCGATTCTGCTGCTGCCGCTGGTGGGCACGCTGATCTACTCGATTGCCAGCAGTTGGTCGGCGACCATCCTGCCCAGCGGTTTCACCTTCAAGTGGTACCTCCAGTTGTGGAGCGATCCGCGCTTCCTGCACGCCTTCGGCCAGTCGCTGCTGGTGTGCGTCGGTGCGCTGGTGCTGTCAGTGGTGCTGATCCTGCCGCTGCTGTTCGTGGTGCATTACCACTTCCCGAAACTCGATGCGCTGATGAACATCCTGATCCTGCTGCCCTTCGCGGTGCCGCCGGTGGTGTCGTCGGTGGGTCTGTTGCAACTGTACGGTTCCGGGCCGCTGGCGATGGTCGGCACACCGTGGATTCTGATCGGTTGCTACTTCACCGTGGCGCTACCGTTCATGTACCGGGCGATCACCAACAACCTGCAGGCGATCAACCTGCGCGACCTGATGGACGCCGCGCAACTGCTCGGCGCCAGCACCTTTCAGGCGGCATTTCTGGTGGTGCTGCCAAACCTGCGCAAGGGCCTGATGGTCGCGTTGCTGCTGTCGTTCTCGTTCCTGTTCGGTGAGTTCGTGTTCGCCAACATCCTCGTCGGCACGCGCTACGAAACCCTGCAGGTGTACCTGAACAACATGCGCAACAGCAGCGGCCACTTCACCAGTGCGCTGGTGATCTCGTACTTCTTTTTCGTGCTGGTCCTGACCTGGATCGCCAACATCTTGAACAAGGACAAAAGCGAATGAGCTATGTCAGCGTCCAACACCTGCAGAAAAACTACGCGGGCACGACCGTGTTCAGCGACATCAACTGCGAGATCAACAAGGGTGAATTCGTCACCCTCCTCGGCCCATCGGGTTGCGGCAAGTCCACGCTGCTGCGCTGCATAGCCGGGCTGACGCCGGTGGATGGCGGCAAGATCCTGCTTGATGGCGTCGACATCGTGCCGCTGAGTCCGCAGAAACGCGGGATCGGCATGGTCTTCCAGAGCTACGCGCTGTTCCCCAACATGACCGTCGAACAGAACGTCGCCTTCGGCCTGCGCATGCAAAAAGTCAACTCGGACGACAGCCACAAGCGTGTCGCCGAGGTGCTGAAACTGGTTGAGCTCAACGACTTCGCCAGCCGCTATCCGCATCAGCTCTCCGGCGGCCAGTGTCAACGCGTGGCCCTCGCCCGCTCGCTGGTGACCCGTCCACGCCTGTTACTGCTTGATGAACCGCTGTCGGCGCTGGATGCGCGTATCCGCAAACACCTGCGCGAGCAGATCCGGCAGATCCAGCGCGAACTCGGCCTGACCACGATTTTCGTCACCCACGATCAGGAAGAAGCGCTGACCATGTCCGACCGGATTTTCCTGATGAACCAAGGGAAGATCGTGCAGAGCGGCGATGCCGAAACCCTCTACACCGCACCAGTGGACATATTCGCCGCAGGCTTCATCGGCAACTACAACTTGCTTGACGCCGACAGCGCCTCGAAGCTGTTGCAACGGCCGATCAACCACCGCATCGCGATTCGCCCGGAAGCCATCGAACTGAGCCTCAATGGCGAACTCGATGCACAGATCCGCAGCCACAGCCTGCTCGGTAACGTGATCCGCTATCGAGTCGAGGCGCGTGGCGTGGAACTGGTGGTGGACGTGCTCAACCGCTCGGCGGCGGATCTGCATCCCGACGGTCAGCGTCTGGCGCTTTCCATCGATCCGACGGCCCTGTGTGAGGTAGCCTGATGACTTTGCTGACGTTGAAGAGAGAACTGCACTGATGGCCCTGGCAATTTTTGATCTGGACGAAACCCTGATCCACGGCGACTGCGCCACCCTCTGGAGCGAGCAGATGGGGCGCCTGGGCTGGGTCGATCCCGAGTCGTTCATGCGCAAGAACAACGAGCTGATGGACGCCTACAGCCATGGCAAATTGCGCATGGAAGAGTACATGGAATTCAGCCTCGAACCGATGATCGGGCGCACCCCGGAAGAGGTCGAACACCTGGTCGGCCCATGGGTGGAAGACTTCATCGAACCGATCATCTTCAGCGACGCGACCAAAACCATCGCCGCCCACCGCAAGGCCGGCGACCGGATTCTGGTGATCTCGGCTTCCGGCACGCACCTGGTCAAACCGATCGCCGAGCGCCTGGGCATCGACGAAATTCTCGGCATCGAACTGGACGTTGCGCACGGCGTTTACACTGGCCAGACCGTCGGCACGCTGACCTACCGCGAAGGCAAGATCACCCGCCTGCTGGAATGGCTGGATGCCGAGGAAGAGAATCTGGAAGGCGCGAGTTTCTACTCCGACTCACGCAACGATTTGCCATTACTGCTGAAGGTGGACTTCCCGCATGTGGTGAATCCGGATCCGGTGCTGCTGGACCATGCCGAAAAAGCAGGCTGGCCGATCCATCTCTGGAAATAAACATAGATCCAACTGTGGGAGCGGGCTTGCTCGCGAAGGCGGAGTGTCAGTCGATAAATTCTTGTCTGATTCACCGCCTTCGCGAGCAAGCCCGCTCCCACAGGTTTTTCGGTGTTTTCAGGTCAGGCTTTCGTCGACCACCAGCACCAGTTTGCCGGCAACTTTGTTGCTCGCCAGCTCGGCAAACGCCGCTTCGGCGTCTTTCACCGGGAAGGCTTTTGCCAGTTGCGGACTCAACCGCCCTTCGGCAAACAGCGGCCACACATGCTGGCTCAAATCGCTGAACAGGTCGGCCTTGAACTGATCGTCGCGACTGCGCAACGTCGAACCGAGCAACTGCACGCGCTTGGCCAGTATCTGTGCCAGGTCCAGTTTCGCCTCACGTCCGCCCATCAGGCCGATCAGTACCCAGCGTCCGTCCAGCGCCGTCAGCTTGAGGTTCAGCGCCGCATAGTTGCCGCCGACCGGATCAAGGATCACGTCAAACGGCCCGAAGTCGCGCAGGCTTTCCAGATCATCGGTGCGCACCACGCCGCCCTGGGCTCCCAGCGCCTCACAGTAGGCCAATCGCTCAGCCGACCCGACGCTGACCCAACAGGGATTGCCGAACGCCTTGCATAGCTGAATGGCGGCTGAACCAATTCCACTGGCCCCGGCGTGCAGGAGAACCTTCTCGCCGGGTTTCAGCGCCGCCAGTTGAAACACGTTGAGCCAGACCGTTGCATAAACCTCGGGTAATGCCGCGGCCTCGATCAACGAAACGCCCTCGGGCACCGGCAGCACGTGCCGTCCGTCGACCACCACCTCCTCGGCCATTCCGCCCCCGGCCAGCAAGGCGCAGACCCGGTCGCCGACCTGCCAGGACGAGCCGGCGCCGACTTCGCTGATCACCCCGGAACACTCCAGACCGAGCACCTGACTGGCGCCCGGCGGCGGTGGATAAAGCCCGGCTTTCTGTAATAAATCGGCGCGATTGAGGCCCGCAGCCGCCACGCGAATGCGCACTTGTCCTACATCACATGCCGGACTCGGCTCTTCAAGCCATGCCACTTGACCTTCAACGCCTTGCAATGCCTTCACAGTGCCTCCATAGTGAGTCTGGACTGAGCCCGAAGCTGTAGCGCCGGGCTTTTTGCATTATGCGACCGGCTCTCGTAGAACCGGCGACTTCAAAGACGGCCTAATATGCGTTATCAATTGTCCCCGCGTCGAATCAGCATGAAGCATTTGCTCCCCAGCACCGCCCTCGCTCTTTTCATCGGTATCGGCTTGTTGCCGGTGTCGGGCACTACATTCGCAGCCAACAGCTGGGACAAGTTGCAGCCGGATCGCGACGAAGTGATCGCCAGCCTCAACGTCGTCGAGTTGCTCAAGCGTCACCACTACAGCAAGCCGCCGCTCGACGATGCGCGCTCGGTGATCATCTACGACAGCTACATCAAGCTGCTGGACCCGTCGCGCAGCTACTTCATGGCCAGCGACATCGCCGAATTCGACAAGTGGAAGACCCAGTTCGACGACTTCCTCAAGAGCGGCGACCTCAACGCCGGGTTCACCATCTACAAGCGCTATCTGGACCGCGTCAAGGCGCGCCTGGACTTCGCCATTGCGGAGCTGAACAAGGGCGTCGACAAGATGGACTTCACCACCAAGGAAACCTTGCTGATCGATCGCAAGGACGCCCCTTGGCTCAAATCCACCGCTGAACTCGACGACCTGTGGCGCAAACGCGTCAAGGACGAAGTGTTGCGGCAGAAGATCGCCGGCAAGGATTCCAAGCAGATCCAGGAAACCCTGACCAAGCGCTACAAGAACCAGTTGGCGCGTCTGGACCAGACTCGCGCGGAAGACATCTTCCAGGCGTACATCAACACCTTCGCCATGTCCTACGACCCGCACACCAACTATCTGTCGCCGGATAACGCGGAGAACTTCGACATCAACATGAGCCTGTCCCTCGAGGGCATCGGCGCCGTGTTGCAGAGCGACAACGATCAAGTGAAAGTCGTGCGCCTGGTGCCGGCAGGCCCGGCCGACAAGACCAAGCAGGTTGCACCGGCCGACAAGATCATCGGCGTTGCCCAAGGCAACAAAGAGATGGTCGACGTGGTGGGCTGGCGCCTGGACGAGGTGGTCAAGCTGATCCGCGGCCCGAAAGGCACCGTGGTGCGCCTGGAAGTGATTCCGGCCAGCAATGCGCCGAACGACCAGACCAGCAAGATCGTGCCGATCACCCGTGAAGCGGTGAAGCTTGAAGACCAGGCGGTGAAAAAATCCGTGCTGAACCTGAAACAGGACGGCAAGGACTACAAGCTCGGCATCATCGAGATCCCGGCCTTCTACCTCGACTTCAAGGCGTTCCGTGCCGGCGATCCGGACTACAAGAGCACCACCCGTGACGTCAAGAAACTGCTGACCGAACTGCAGAAAGAGAAAGTCGACGGCGTGGTCATCGACCTGCGCAACAACGGCGGCGGCTCCCTGCAGGAAGCCACCGAGCTGACCAGCCTGTTCATCGACAAGGGCCCGACCGTCCTCGTGCGTAACGCCGATGGCCGCGTCGATGTACTGGAAGATGAAAACCCGGGCGCGTTCTACAAAGGCCCGATGGCACTGTTGGTCAACCGCCTGTCCGCCTCGGCTTCGGAGATTTTCGCCGGCGCCATGCAGGACTACCATCGCGCATTGATCATCGGTGGCCAGACCTTCGGCAAAGGCACCGTGCAGACCATTCAGCCGCTGAACCATGGCGAACTGAAACTGACCCTGGCCAAGTTTTACCGGGTTTCCGGGCAGAGCACCCAGCATCAGGGCGTACTGCCGGACATCGACTACCCGTCGATCATCGACACCAAGGAAATCGGCGAAAGTGCCCTGCCGGAAGCCATGCCGTGGGACACCATCAAGGCAGCGATCAAGCCGGCCTCCGATCCGTTCAAGCCGTACCTGGCGCAGCTCAAGTCCGAGCATGACGCACGCAGCGCCAAAGATGCCGAGTTCGTGTTCATCCGTGACAAGCTGGCCCTGGCGCAGAAGCTGATGGAAGAAAAAACCGTCAGCCTCAACGAAGCCGACCGCCGTGCCCAGCATGCGGACATCGATGCCAAGCAACTGGCCATGGAAAACATCCGTCGCAAAGCCAAAGGCGAAGAACCGCTCAAAGAGCTGAAGAAAGAAGATGAAGACGCGCTGGCTGCGGCTGAGCCGGACAAGGTCAAACCAGAAGACGACGCCTACCTGAGCGAAACCGGGCGCGTGCTGCTGGATTACCTGAAGCTGAGCAATCAGGTGGCCAAGAAGTAAGATGATGGCAATTTAGTGGTGACGCTCCCCGGAGCGTCATCAAACAGTCATCATTCTGTCGTGAAATAAAGGACTGGGAGCGCCTCTTCAAGCAAGAGCGCTCCCAGTCCTTTTTTTATCGCCAGAGATTGCCATGACCACGACCGAACAGCTGAGTGCCTTGAGCTCGATCCTGACTCAAAGCGGTTTGCACAGCCTGTTCCAGCCGATCATCTGTCTCTCCGAGCGTCGCATTCTCGGCTACGAAGCCCTCACTCGCGGCCCGTCCAACAGCCCTCTGCATTCGCCTATCGCGCTGTTCGCGGTGGCGCGTCAAGCCGGCCGCTTGAGCGAACTGGAAATTGCCTGCCGCCAGTCTGCCTGCCGTCGTTTCAACGAGCAGCAACTGCCGGGCAAGCTGTTCCTCAACGTTTCACCGGAATCCCTGCTTGAAGCCGCGCACCAACCGGGGCGGACCCTGCAACTGCTGCAGGACTTCGGCATTCCACCCAGCCAAGTAGTGATCGAACTCACCGAACAGACGCCAATCGACGATTTCCAGTTGCTGCAAACTGCCCTGCATCACTATCGGGCGATGGGCTTTTCCATCGCACTGGATGACTTGGGTGCCGGCTATTCGAGCTTGCGTCTATGGTCGGAGTTGCGCCCGGATTACGTGAAGATCGACCGCCACTTCATCGACGGCATCCATCAGGATGCGTTGAAACGCGAGTTCGTCGGCTCGATCCTGCAAATCGCCAAGGCGTCACGGGCACAGGTGATTGCCGAGGGGATCGAGTTGCCAGAGGAACTGGCGGTGCTGACCGAGATGGGCGTCGATCTGGTGCAGGGTTACCTGCTCGCTCGCCCGCAGGAGCATCCACCCCGCGATGCCCGGGCCCTGATGCCGAAACACGACAGCAGCACCGTGGCGTTGAACGACGAAGGCAGCGACCTCAGCGCCCTGCTCAACGAGCAACCGGCGGTGCATCGTGACACACCGACCGCCACGGTGCTGGAAGCCTTCCGCCGCCAGGCCAATCTGAACTCACTGGCGGTGCTCGACGAACAGGGCCAGCCGTGCGGCATCGTCCATCGCCATTCGTTGTCCGACGCCTTGCTCAAGCCGTTTGCCACCGACCTGTTCGCCCGCAAGCCAATCAGCCGCCTGATGAACGACGACTTCCTCGCTGTGGAAATGAGCCAGTCGCTGCAACAGGTCAGCCGCCTGATCACCAGCCGCGCCCGGCAGCGCATCGAAGAAGATTTCATCATCACCCTCAACGGCGGTTATCTGGGCCTTGGCCGGGTGATCGACGTGCTCAAACTGATCACCGAACTGAAAATCCAGCAGGCGCGCTACGCCAACCCGCTGACCCTGCTACCCGGCAACGTGCCGATCCAGCAATGCCTGACCCGCCTGCTGCAACAGGGCCGCGAATCGATCATCTGCTACGTCGACATCGACAGCTTCAAACCCTTCAACGACATCTACGGCTACGGCCGTGGCGACGAAGTCCTGCTGTGCCTGGCGCAATGTCTGAACGAACGCGTCGACCCGTCCCGCGACTTCGTCGGCCACATCGGCGGCGACGACTTCCTGCTGGTACTCGGCCCGGAAGACTGGCGCAAACGCCTCAACCAACTGCTCGACGACTTCCAGAGCCAATGCCGACGCTTCTATCGCCCTGAGCATCTTGAAGCCGGCTGCTTCATCGCGCCGAATCGCCAGGGTGTGCGGCAGGAGTTTCCGTTGCTCTCGTTATCGATCGGCGTAGTCCACTTGCAACCCGAGGCCTGCGCAGAACTGGATGCCAGCCAACTCGCGGAAATGGCTTCGCAGGCTAAGCATCATGCGAAGAATGTTCCGGGGTATAGCGTGCATGTGATTGATAGCATTGCTGCTGCCGACCTTCAACTGCCGCAACTGATTGGCCAACGCTGACTCCCCATACGACGAAAATCCCTGTGGGAGCGGGCTTGCTCGCGAAGGGGTCAGTCCATACAGCTCATAACTAACCCCGAGCCAATTTAACAAAGCCTCCGCGCACATTTTCAAAAACATCACCACGTAGTTTTATCTTCGCCTGCAGCCCTTGAGAGATCTTCTTTCCAAACTTCCTGTGCTATTTGATAGACACTCTGGAAAAAACTGCGCGGTTCTTCTAACGAATACCATTCCTCCCGTGGCCAGCTATTCGCTTCGCATTCATCGATTTCAAAGGGACTTTGAAAATCATAATCCGAATTTTTTAGCGCTCCCTCTAGAAACTCAAATAATACATATTTATGTCTATACGAGAGATATGGCAACTCCAAACAATATTTTCTGACAAGAGCTTCCCTATCAACGCGATCATCCGGATTATAAACACCAAGCTCTACGCCTCGCGTTTCCTCACGATCATAAACATCGAACACTCCAATAAACCAAGTCAGGCTCGGTTCAAAAGGCTCGTTCAAAAACGGATCCTTCAACATTACCTGCCCTCCGCCGGGAAGCCCGTGAATGGTTTCTGCGTATTTATCTGATCAAATTTAACTTCAAACCAATTCAAGTCCTCATTAAGGGTCGGATTTTGCTGGTCTCGTCTATTCGGTCTATATCCACGACCTGCACCGGGCAACTCCAACTTAACTATTGGAATATTATTATGGTCTCTGCCTGTGTGCATTATTAAGCCATTTCTGTCCCTCGTCATCGCTTTATTCAACGCCCCCAAATGCATTCGCCAGTTATGGAACTGAGAGCTAAGATTTCCTCTGGCACCTCTTGGGACTATACCTGTATGAGGATCTGCTCCATTGATGCCACGTTGCTTAAGTGCTGGATCGGAAATTTCCGAACTATGTTTTTTCACAGTGTGCATGCCATAAAGATTTTCATATTCATATACCCGACGCTTCGCGTTCTCCTCAGCCACCTCATCAAGCCTCGCCCGCCGCTCCTGCGCTGTCATCTTTGGCAACGGAGGAGATCCCTCTTCAACAACTACGCGGCCAGCCTCGTACCGCATCGGGCGACGTGGATTAGTTGGCGGACAACTGCAACTCAACCCCAACGGATCCACCCATCCCGTCGGATTCGGCACATACCGATACTGATTCAACCCACCCGCCAACTTGATGGGATCCGGCGTCAAATACCGCCCCAACCTCGGGTCGTAATACCGGTGCCGGTTGTAATGCAGCCCACTCTCCGCATCGAAATACTGCCCTTGAAACCGCAGCGGCTGGTCCAGGTAGTCCTCGCCCGCGAGGGTGATCGCCGACACCTTGCCGTAGGCGTCGTACTGCGCCGACCAGACGATTTCGCCGCTGTAGTCGGTGAGTTCCTGCGGGGTGCCGAGGTGGTCGAGTTGGTAGTAGAACGGGCAGGCCTTTTTCGGACCTTTGCCGTCGAGCAGCGCCAGTGGGCGGAAGGTGCCGGGTTCGTAGACGTAGCTGCGGTGGTGGTTAGGGCCGCTTTCGGCGACGAGGTGGTCGCCTTGCCAGAAGAACTCGGTGGTCTGGCCGTCGACGGTTTTGCGAATGCGCCGGCCGAAGGCGTCGTATTGGTAGGTCGCGGTTTGGCCGTCGGCGCGGGTCAGGCCGATCAGGCGGTGCTGGCAGTCGTAGCGGTACTCGGTGACGAGTTGCTGGTCGCGGCCACGGCGTTCGCGGATCAGGTTGCCGAAGGCGTCGTAGTCGTAATGGCGGTCGCCCTGCATCAGCAGGCGATTACCCTTGATCCGGGTCGGGCCGGGACGATCCTGCATCAGCAGGTTGCCGGCCGGGTCGTGGGCGAAGGATTCCGGCAGTTCGTCGCGCGAGTGACGGACGCGGATCAAGCGGTCGAGGGCGTCATAGCCATAGGTGCGCTGGCCGTGGCGGCTGTCGGCAATGTGCTCGAGGTTGCCGTTGGCGCTGTAGGCATAATCCCGGCGATACAGCGAGTCGTGCTGATGACCTACAGCGTGGGCGAGTAAACGTCCCTGATCGTCGTAGGCATAATCGCTGCGCAGCAGGCCTTGCTGGCGTTGTTGTTCGCGACCGGACTGGTAGACGTGACTGGTCAGCCGCGTGCCATTGAGGTCGATGGCGGTCAGCGCGCCGCCCTTGGCGTAGTGGTAATCGAGCTTGCTGTTGTCCGGCAGACGCTGGCGCTTGAGCTGGCCGCAGGCGTCGTAGACATAACGCAGGGTGCCCCAGCCCTGATGCTCGGTGATCAGCCGGTCCTGCCGGTCATATTCAAAGGCCAGTGGATGCTTTTGACCGTCATCGACCCCGGTCAAACGGCCCAGTCGGTCATAGGTGTAAGCCACCTCAACTCCGTCGGGCAGGGTTTTCAGCAGCAAGCGCCCGGCCGCATCACGCGCGTAGACGGTGACCAGCGTCGAGCCGTCATCGCCGAACTCGGTCTTTTCCAGCAGGTGCCCGTTGCGGTCGTAGGCGTAAGCGGTGCGCCGACCATCGAAGCCGGTTTCCTGTCGGATCAATCCGGTGGGCGTGTAGTCCAGGCGGTACTTTTCCCCGGACTCGTTCTCGATTTCCGTCAGCAGCAGTTGCGCATGGTCGTAGCGGTACTGCACCCGCGTGCCGTCGGGGTTGATCTTGCGCGAGACCAGATGCAGGTCGTCGTCATACTCGTAGCGGGTGATGCGCCCGAGTTCGTCGCGCTCGGCAGTGACTTGGCCGTAAGCGCCATAGCTGTAGGCGCGAGTGGCGCCTGTAGGAAATGTCGTTTGAACCAGTCGGCCAACAGCGTCCCACTGCTGGCGGGTGATCGCGCCGTGTTCGTCGCAAGTGGTCGTCCGTCGCCCCAGCGCGTCGTAGGAAAAGCGCCGTACTCCACCGTCAGGCAGGGTTTCCTCGATCAGTTGGCCGAGGTCGTTCCACGACAACTTGTGCCGGCTGGTGTCCGGATAGCGGATCGACAGCAACTGCCCGCGCGTGTCGTAGTAGTAATGGGTGACCTGGCCGTCAGGATCGACCGCCTCGGTGACATCGCCCTCGGCGTTGCGCCGAAACGTCCACACCGCCTCGCCGCGAGAACGGCTGTGCAGGAAACCGTTGCGGTACTCGTAGGACGTTGGCTCATCGTCCGGCGGAAGCAGCGCGATCAGCCGTCCGACGTCGTCGTAACGGTATTCGGTGACCGCGCCCAGCGGATCCTGCTCGGCGATCAGCCGGCCCTGATCGTCATAAGCCTTGAGGTGCTCACCGCCATCGGCCGCGACCTTGCGCACCAGCCGTGCGCTGTCATCGTGGACGTAAGTTTCTTCGCTGCCATCGACGTAGTGCACCGCGACGCTGCCGTCATCGGCCCAGACGTAACGGGTGTCCATCTGCGCGAACGACGCCCAGTGGCGCACGCAACGCGCCGCCTTGCCCGAGCGTTCCCATTCCCAGAAGAAACTCGCGCCGCCGGTCAGTTGCCGCTGCAGGATGACGTGCTGATCGTCGTAGTCGTAACGCTCGCTGTCACCGACCGCATTGGTCGCGGCCAACAACCGCTGACGGGCGTCGTAGCAATAACTGACCAGCGTTTGCTCGGTGCGCCAGCCATCCGCCTCAAGCACCTGGTAATCAACCGCGACCAGATGCGCCCGGTCGTAGCGCAAAAGCAGCGACCGACCCGCGCCATTGTCCAAGCGGAAAACCCGCTGTTGATGATCGCGATGCACCGTCAGCCGATTGCCATACGCATCACTGACCGCCACCAGCCGCCCGGCACGAAAGTGATAAAACCGCGCTGTATCCCCGGCCAGCGCGAGGATCAGTTCCTCTGGCTCATCGCCGAGAAAAATCGCCGCCCGCGACAGGCTGTTGTGAATCGCCGGGCGCTCAACGCTGGGCAACGGAAACCGCGTGCGGCGGTTCTCGTGATCGACCCAGACCACCGCCTCGCCATCAAACTCCAGCCGATGCGCCAGCGAATGACTCCAGCCAAACCCCAGCCCGACATCAACCTCCACCGCGCTGGTGCGGTACAACCGGGTGAACTCGAACGGCAGCAAACCATCGAGCGTGCCGTCGGTCAGGGTCAGCAGTTCTTCGCCGGTGACCATCGACACCGGACAGCCGTTGGTGCAGGTCAGCGGCGCGCAGTCGGCGCTGTCGCCGTTGGGGTTTTTCGCTTGATCGGGAGCGTTATCGTGGTGCTCGTTTTTCTTCAGGGCGGCATTGCGCTTCGCATCCCAGCGCAATTGCATGCGCCCCTTTTTCACGCCGGCGGCAATACCCCGCGCGGCAACGGTTTTGTACTGGTCGACGTAATGGATGAACGTGTTGACGATGCCGAAAATCGCCTTGACCAGGCGCTTTACAACCGACAGCAACTGGGCCGCGCGATCCGCCAGGCGTAGCGTGAGATAAGCGATCCCGGCGCCAGCCCCGACGAATGTCAACACAACGCCGATCAGCACATCGATCAGCACCTGCACGATCATCATCGACGCCGTTTCAGCGGTTTTGCCGGCGATCTGGCTGGGCGGCAGCATCTCCAGCCAGAGACTCGCACTGCGCAGCAGCAAACACAGCGCAGCTTCATCGCTGACCAGCAACTGCAGCTTTTGCATGACATCTGGAGCTGATTCTGCGAGATGAATCAGATCGGCCGCGCCGCTTCCCAGCCGCTCGGCAAATGCGCCTGGATCCTTGAGAATCTCCGACAGCATGCCGATGCTGTCCCACACCCCCTCGATCGCCGCCCAGCTCCCGGCGAGCATGCCATTGCCCGCCGCCATCGCCACCGACTGCGACCACTGCGGCTTGAACCCCTGCCACTCGCTGCGCAACCAGCCATCCAGCTCGCCGGTCAAGCCGTCGTAGGACTGGAACAGCGCCTTGATCTGCTCCGGGGTAACGTCGCTGTGCACCTGCACGCGATAGAACTTGCCTGGCGTACCGGTGAATGTTCCCCGGCCTTGCGCATCAAGTGCGACGGGGGAGGTTTGGCCATCATCCACCGCGACCACATCCACCACGATGTCGCCCAGCGGAATGTCGTACACCGACTCGAATTTGCTCTCGATCGCCAGCACCCCGCTTTTCGGGCACTGCACGACGCCGGTGGCAAACTCACTGTCGCCCGTGCTGACCGCGGTGAGGCGACCACCGAAGCGGATAACCCGCTCCATGCCCATCAGCGACGGCAGGTCCGCCGCGTGGCTGACCTGGTCGGCCGCTTTGCTGAACCAATGCTCAAGCTGCTGGCGATAGAGGCTGAGGGTGTCGGGGAAACTGTCGAGTTCCTGCTCGATACGGCTGACGGCTTCCATCAGCGCACGCGACGATGCGGGGTGGAATGAAAAACCGGGTCAAACATGAGCGTTCCCTCGCGCAAAAATTAGGCGCGGGGACTTTGCGGGGGATCAATCAGGAAAGAAGTCAGGCGAGTAGGTGTTTGCTGTAGGACTAATCCGCAAAAGGCTGATTACTACAAAACGTATAGCGATAAACGCAAACGTGGCGTGAGGTTTCCCTCACGCCACGTTTATCGAGCGATACAAAATGATTTACCGGGTTTAATCCCGAGCGCTCAATTCTTTGAGTTTGAGCTCGGCCAACGGGTGACCGGCCTTGGCGGCCAACGTCCACCAGCGCGCCGCTTCGGCCGGATCCGGCGCTTTGCTCGGCGTACCGGCCAAGCTGATCACGCCGACCTGATAAGCCGCTTTGCGATCACCGGCAAGCGCCGCCAGACGCAACAGCCGCACACCCTCTTCGCGGGCACCCAGGCCAACCCCGCGAAACGTCAGAATGTGCCCATAAAAGCTCTGCGCGCCGACATCGCCAAGATTGGCCATGCGCGCAAACTGCCCTTCGAGCCAGCGCCAGCCTCTGGGCTGGCGCACAAACCATGACCAGTGAAACAGCCTGCGGGCCAACCAGTAACTGGCCGACGCCTTGAGTCGTAAGAACACTCAGGCCTCCGCCGATTCCGGGTACTCGTATTCGAAAACTCTGACCACTTCCGACGCATGCCAGGAGGCAGCCGCGACGCCATCGGAGGGCCCGGAAAATCGTCCAAGACGCTCGACACATTCAAAGAAACCGGTACGTGGCAAGCGGCTGGCCCCCTGACTGATTACCAGCGAACTGCGCAATGGCTGTTCGGCCTTGGCGTCCAGTGCGGCCAGATGCTCAAGTGCCGCGGTCAGCGTCTGCATCGCCGGCGTCGGCAGTTGCAAACGTTCGAGCAAGGCTCGATAGGTCAACAGATGGCGCTGCCTGCGCGCCTGATCCAGCTCCCCGAGCAATCCGTCCCAATGTTGACGACTGATGCGTACGCTCACGATTCATCCCTCCAACCCGGCACCGTCAGTTCCCAGGCCAGGCTGCGACGAATTGCGGCGTCAGGTTGACGCTCGCCGCTTTCGATCATGGCCAGATAAGACGGGCTGATGCCTACCGTGCGGGCCAGCGCCTCAATGGCGATGCCCTTCCCTTCGCGCAAACTGCGTAGTTGATCCAGACCTGGAAGAATCGGGTCTGGCGTTGCGGCGGCCGGCGCTGGCGCCCGCTGCGGCGGTGTTTCGTTGATGCCTGCTGCTTTCAGTAGAGCCTGATACTGGACCCATGGCAGAACCGCATACTCGGGTTCGCCATCGCGTGCAATTATCTGAATATCCATGACTACCCCGTAGGACAACAACACTTAGCGAGTCGGCACTTTTCCCTAGAAGTGTAATCCTAACAGCGGCCAAGGTCGCGGGGGGTATCTATCTGTCTGCAGGCGAAGTGAATCAGGGCTTTTTCGGGCCCTGAAGCTGAAGTTGCTCGGGGGTATCAGGCAGGCGCTCGACCACCGCGAGTTTTTCCGGCTGCTGGCGGTTGCGCCAGAGCCGAAAAGCATTGAGCTCATCGTCGAGGGTTTTCATCAGCCAGGCCAGAACGGCGATGTCATCGAGCATACCGAACACCGGAATGAAATCCGGAATCGCATCCACCGGGCTGAGGAAGTACATCAGGCCCGCCACCACCGAGACGATGGCTTTCGGGCTGATCGCTCGGTATTCGCCACGCCAGTATGCAAGACACAGTGCCTGGAGCAAACGCAGATCTTCCTTGAGTTTGCCAAGGCGATTGCCTTGCGCGGCACCTTTGCTCGCCACCGCGAACAACAGGGTCGGCAGACGCCCACGCGCCAGCAATCGACCGGCGAGGGGCAGAAATCGGGCGAAATTCCACGGCGCTTTCATCTATTTCTCCCGTTGAAATGTTATCCACACAAATTGTGGATAACCTTGTGAACAGAGCTGCATTTCAGCGCTGAAAGCCCCGTTTTATAAGGGCCGCGCTCAGATCGGGCGTTTTTTACTCACATAAAAAACCCCAATATTTCATTGACTTGGCGGCTCAGGGCGTCTAGCGCTGGCAGCCTCAATCTCTAGGACTGCGGTAAGCGCCATCCGTTCGCTCTGTTTACCGCCAGCATCGTCCAGATGCAACAACGCCCCGCATAAGCGAGGCGTTGTCTTCGAAGCTACAGCCGATTACTTGGCGGCGGCGTCTTCTTTGGCTGGATCCTTGATGGCCAGCAGTTCCAGGTCGAAGACCAGAACCGAGTTGGCCGGGATTGCCGGGCTTGGCGATTGCGCGCCGTAAGCCAGATCGCTAGGGATGTACAGTTTGTACTTCTCGCCAACGTGCATCAGTTGCAGACCTTCAACCCAACCCGGGATCACACCGCTGACCGGCAGATCGATCGGGCTGCCACGTTCAACAGAGCTGTCGAACACGGTGCCGTTGGTCAGCTTGCCGGTGTAGTGAACGGTCACTACGTCGGTAGGCTTGGGCTGTGGGCCGTCGGCTTTCTTGACCACTTCGTACTGCAGACCGGAAGCGGTGGTGGTGACACCAGGCTTCTTGCCGTTTTCTTCGAGGAATTTCTTGCCGGCGGCTGCCGACTCTTCGCTCATCTTGGCCATGCGCTCTTCAGCACGCTTTTGCAGCGCGGCGAAGGCTTCGACCAGTTCTTCGTCTTTCAGCTTCTGTTCTTTCTTGCCGACGGCATCTTCGATGCCCTGGGCTACCGCTTTGGAGTCCAGATCATCCATGCCTTCCTGAGCAAGGCTCTTGCCCATGTTCAGGCCGATACCGTAGGAAGCTTTTTGCGCCGGGGTTTTCAGCTCTACGCTGGTCTGCGAATCACAACCCGCGAGGACCAGGCTAACCAGGGCTACCGCCGCCGCCAACCGATGCTGTTTCATGCTATTTCCTTGTTCATGCGCCGAAAGGGCAATCGAGTAAAGCCGCGAGCTTATCAGGCCGCCACGACCAATGGCTACCGGCATGAGAGCAGGAAATGTCCGATAAGTTCAGGGATTAAAACGCATTCGGGCCAAGGGACGATGAAGCTTCTGTCATCTGAAGCTGACAAGGGCTGATGAGACTTCCTACGACAGTTGGCGTAATGGCCACTTGCCGCACCTGCAACAGCTGAGGCATAACAAGGCAACAACTCGACAAGGATGTTTATCTTGCGCCTCTTATACCGTGTGCTGGCACTGATCATTGTGCTGCTGTGCCTGGCTCTGGCAGTGATTCTGTACTACGTCGCCAACCCGAAACTGCCCTTCTATACCCCCGCCCAACAGGTGCATTACCTGCAGCAGTGGAGCGAGGAGGAACGCCAGACCTACTACTTCACGCCGCAGGGCACACAGGTCAAAGGCCTGCGCTATGAATGGTTCGAGGCGCTGGAACTGCCCTTCTCTCAGCAGCGTTTCGCGTCCCCGGAATACCTCGCACGCTTCGGTTTTCTGGTTGATCCACAGCAGAAAGCCACGTCGAACAACCCCGGCAATCTGCCGGTCGGCTTCGCCCGCCACGCGAATCCCGGTGGCAGCGAGCAATATCTCGATATCACCTGCGCTGCTTGCCACACTGGCGAATTGCGCTTCAAAGGCCAGGCCGTGCGAATTGACGGTGGTTCGGCGCAGCATGTCTTGCCTTCCAGCGTTCCTACATTGCGCGGTGGCAGTTTCGGACAAGCCTTGGTCGCGAGTCTGGCCTCGACTTACTACAACCCATGGAAATTCGAGCGTTTCGCCAAAAATGTTCTGGGCGATGACTACGAGACACGCCACGAGCAACTGCGCAAAGACTTCAAGCAATCGCTGAACACCTTCCTCAAAGTCGCCTGGAACGACACTCACCGAGGCCTCTACCCCACCGAAGAAGGCCCGGGCCGCACCGACGCATTCGGCCGCATCGCCAACGCCACCTTCGGCGACGCGATCTCCCCCGCTAACTACCGCGAGGCCAACGCACCGGTGGACTACCCGCAACTGTGGGACATGTGGACGTTCGACTGGGTGCAATGGAACGGCTCGGCGCAGCAACCGATGGCGCGCAATATCGGTGAGGCGCTGGGGGTCGGCGCCACGCTGAATTTCTTCGACAACAACGGCCAGCCGCTGCAGGGCGATGCGCGTTATGCCTCGAGTGTGCGCGTGCGTGATCTGCACAAAATCGAAGAAACCCTGCAACACCTGCAACCACCCGCCTGGCCGGAAGATGTCTTGGGTGCGGTGGACAAACCACTGGCCGCCAAGGGCCGCGCGCTGTTTGAGGAGAACTGCGCCGGTTGCCATGTGCCACGCAAGACTCAGGAGGGCGAACGCTGGGTGCAGCATTTGCACCTGCTGCCGGTGGAGGTAATCGGTACCGATCCGAATGCGGCGACCAACATAGCCAACCACCGTTTCGACCTGACGCCGCTGCAATGGGACCTGAAGGAGTTGGAGCAGATGGATGTGAAGTTGCATCCGACGCCCACCGAACCACTGGATTTGAGCCAGCTCTCGGTGGCCAAGGGCCTGGCCTACGTCACCGCGTTCGTCGAGAACCGCGCCTATCGCGAGGCCGGCGTCACCCCGCAGGAAAAACCCCAACTCGACGGCTTCGGACTGCCGATCGGCGTACGCGAAAAGGTCGCCTACAAGGCCAGGCCGTTGGCCGGTATCTGGGCCACCGCGCCGTTTCTGCACAACGGTTCAGTACCGAGCCTTTATCAACTGCTGTCACCGCAGGATGAGCGCGCCACGACGTTCTATAAAGGTTCGTTCGAATACGACCCGCGCCATCTGGGGTATCGCACCGAAGCCTTTACCAATGGTTTCCTGTTCGACACGCGGATTAGCGGCAACCACAACAGCGGTCATGAATTCCGCGCCGGCGAGCGCGGCAGTGGGGTCATCGGCCGACTGCTGCAACCAGAGGAGCGCTGGGCCTTGCTGGAATACCTGAAAGTACTGGGCGGACCACTGGAGGCGCAATTGCCATGAGGATCGACCCGTATAAAAGACCGTCGATGTTCGCCCGCGTCTGGATGTGGCTGGGGCGCCTGCTGGGCAAAGCCCTACTGACATTGCTGATTATCGGCCTGCTGGGCTGGGCCATCGCGAGCGCATGGTTCGTCTGGCAACACAGAGGCCCGGTGTCAGCGCAGGAACAGGTTCCCGCCGGTGAAGCGGCGATGACCCAGGACGTGATCCAGACCGCCGTACGCATCGTCGATCAACACCGTGAAGGCACCCGTTATCTGCGCGACGCGCATGCCAAGGCCCATGGTTGCGTGAAAGCCGAAGTGACGGTGCTGCCGGAACTGACACCAGCGCTGCGCCAAGGTGTTTTCACCGAACCAGGCAAAACCTGGCAGGCGATGATTCGCCTGTCCAATGGCAACGCCTACCCGCAGTTCGACAGCATCCGCGATGCCCGGGGCATGGCAATCAAACTGCTCGATGTGCCCGGCAAACCATTGCTCGGCGACCGTCAGCAACGCCGCGAGCAAAACTTCGTGATGTTCAGCCACCCGAATTTCTTTGTCAGCGATGTCGCCGAGTATCGTCAGAATGTGGCGGCTCAGGCTGACGGCAAAAAGATGATGGCGTTCTTTCCTGGCTGGGATCCGCGCAACTGGCAGATCCGCCACCTGTTCATCGCCTTGGCGACCCTGGCGCCGCCACCGAACAGCCCGACGGCGACCACGTACTTTTCGGTATCGCCCTACAAATTCGGGGAGGCAAATGTGAAGTTTCGAGTCGCGCCGGATCCGGACAATTGCCCGGCGTATGCCCTGCCCCCACAAAACCACGACCTGCCGAATTTCCTGCGCAGCGCCTTGAACCAGCAACTGTCGACGGATCGGGTGCCAGCGTGTTTTGTGCTGCAGATTCAGCGCCAGGACGCGAACAAGTACATGCCAATCGAGGACACCAGCATCGAGTGGCGCGAGCAGGATTCACCGTTCGAAAGTGTGGCGCGAATCACCCTGCCTGCGCAGGACTTTGACACGCCGGCATTGAATCTGGCGTGCGACAACCTGTCGTTCAATCCGTGGTTTGGTATCGAGGCGCACCGACCGATTGGCGGGATCAACCGCTTGCGCAAAGCGGTGTATGAGGCGGTGAGCGATTATCGGCACAGTCGCAATGCCGAACAGTGAGAAGACGAGGAGATGATTTGTGGTGAGGGGATTTATCCCCGATGGGATGCGAAGCAGCCCCAGCTTGAAGACTTTCGGCCTGCTGCGCAGGCCATCGGGGATAAATCCCCTCGCCACACAGGCATTGCAGAAATTCGCAAATCGCAGACAGCAAAAAGCCCGCACTAGGCGGGCTTTCTGTGGTGACCTGGCGTTCAGTGGGTCCAGGTGACCGAATATGGCGCAGCGGACGGGACTCGAACCCGCGACCCCCGGCGTGACAGGCCGGTATTCTAACCGACTGAACTACCGCTGCGCGAAACGCTTGAAACGAATGGTGGGTGATGACGGGATCGAACCGCCGACATTCTGCTTGTAAGGCAGACGCTCTCCCAGCTGAGCTAATCACCCTTCGCTTCGTTACGGGGAGCATTATGCCACAAGTTTTCGTAATGTGTTGATTTAATTGAAGTTTTTTTTCAAAAAAATCTGAAAACCGGTGAAACGACACAAACCCGATGGAACAAGGTACAAACTTGAGACAGAAAAAAACCCGCTTCAGCGGGTTTTTCCGTGGTGACCTGGCGTTCAGTGGTCCAGGTTACCGAATATGGCGCAGCGGACGGGACTCGAACCCGCGACCCCCGGCGTGACAGGCCGGTATTCTAACCGACTGAACTACCGCTGCGCTAAACACTTGAAACGAATGGTGGGTGATGACGGGATCGAACCGCCGACATTCTGCTTGTAAGGCAGACGCTCTCCCAGCTGAGCTAATCACCCTTCG